>CAZZVZ010000111.1:0-1424 GCA_964657655.1 Gammaproteobacteria bacterium
GAGAAAAAACGTTCTGGTGGTCGATGACGAAGCGTCCATGCGCCGCGTGCTCGAGATCATGCTCAAGAAGATGGGTTTTGGCGTGCATCCGGCCGGCAATGGCGTGGAAGCGCTGGCGGTGCTGCAGGAGCAATCGGTCGATCTCATCATCACTGATCTGCGCATGCCTGAAATGGGGGGTCTTGAATTCCTGAGCGAACTCAACAGCCGCGGCATCGACACACCCGTGATCGTGATGACGGCGCACGGCACCATCGACACTGCAGTCACCGCCATGAAACACGGCGCCTGCGATTACCTATTGCGTCCGTTTGATATCGACGTACTCGAGATCGCCATTGATCGAGCGCTGCACAGCGAGGAGATCGAGCGCGAGAACAGTTTCTTGCGCCAGCAGCTGGAACAGGGCTGGGAAGGCTTCATCGGCCGCAGCGATGCGATGCAGAAGGTGTACGGGCTGATCCAGAACGTGGCGCCGACCAAGGCCTCGGTGCTGATCACCGGCGAGACCGGGACCGGCAAGGAACTCGCGGCGCGCGCCATCCATCGTGCTTCACCCCGTCGCGACAAGCTGTTCGTGCCGATCAACTGCGCCGCCATTCCCGCCGATATCCTCGAGAGCGAACTGTTCGGCTACGAAAAAGGCGCCTTCACCGGCGCTGCCAAGGATCGCATCGGCAAGTTCGAACTGGCCGATGGCGGCACCATCTTTCTCGACGAACTGACCGAGATGCCAATTGCGCTGCAGTCCAAGCTGCTGCGTGTCCTGCAGGAGTCATCGATCGAGCGTCTGGGTAGCAATCACACCATCGCACTCGATATCCGCGTGGTCGTGGCGACCAATCGCGATCCCCTGGCGGCCATCGCCGACGGCAAGCTGCGCGAAGATCTCTACTACCGGGTCAACGTCTTTCGCCTCGATCTGCCAGCACTGCGCGAGCGCAGCGAAGACATTCGCCTGCTGGTCGACCACTTCTACGCCAAGCACACGGGAAAACCAGTCAGCGCTGAGACACTGGCGCCTGAGACCGAGCGTGCGCTACGCGCCTACCCTTGGCCTGGCAATGTGCGTGAACTGGAAAACGCGGTCGAGCGTTCCGTCATCCTGAGCGCTGGTCTGCCGCTCAAGCTCGAGCACTTCTCGATCGCCGCGCCCAAGGCCCCGGGCGAGGCCGCAGTGCAGCCCGGCCTGCAGAGCATGACGAGCGCAGTCGAGCATCTTGAGGCCGACATGATCCGTCGCGCCTTGAGCGAATCGGCCGGCAGCAAGCCACGTGCTGCAGCATTGCTCGATATCAGCGAGCGAACGCTCTGGTACAAGATCAAGAAGTACGAACTCGAAAGCCACTGAGCCGCCGGCGTTTTTCGCAAGATGCAGCAACGCTGTCATGCCCCTGCGGCGCCATTGCGAAACCACCACAACA
>CAZZVZ010000111.1:1434-8946 GCA_964657655.1 Gammaproteobacteria bacterium
ATGCAAATTGCTGATAGCGTCTTCCGGAAGACTCAAGTGGTACGCGAGCGTCCGGGTGCGCGTCGAGGTGACGCCGAACGCGTGACATTGATCACAACGGCTCGGGTACTTGGCATTTAAGCGTCGTGCGGTTGCATCGAGCAGAAAGAAGTCGATGAGGTTACCTGATCAGGCGAAGAGTCGTAGCGGCTGTGGACACGCTCGCAGTCAGCAGCCGCACGCCTTCCTGCGCACTGTGATGGCTGCAGCCGGCCAGCGGCCAGATTCCGGCCGCATCGGGGGATGACAAAGGCATGACGTCGCTCGCCCTCGAGAATTACAACCCGCGCGCGCGCGGCTACTGGATGGTGCTGGTCGCGCTCGGCGCAGCCGCGTTTGCAGGCTCGCTCTGGAACGTCGCCGGGCTCAATTCACACATCCTCGTGACGTTTGGCATCGGCATCGTCGCCGTATCTCTGGCTGGGCTGTTCCCGGTCGTGATGCCGGGCTCGCGCCTGGCGCTTGCCGGTGGCGAACTGTTCATTTTCCTGATTCTTCTTCTTTGCGGCGTCCAGGCCGCAGTGGTCGCTGCTGCCTGTGAAGCCGCCGTGATCTCATGGCGCGCCTCGAGCAAATGGACCAGCCGCATCGGCGGCCCGGCGCTCGCCTCGCTCAGCATGGCCGCCTGCGGCAACGGTTTCATGCTGCTGCTCACCGGCATCGCGCACGGCCGGGCGCCGAGCGTGGCCGCGCTGTTCGGCAGTCTTGCAGTGTTCGCGTTTGCCTATGCCGCGCTCAGCACCCTGCTGATGAGTTCGCTCATCTCCCTGATGCGCAACCAGCGAATTCGCCTGCGCCAGTGGTTTCGCGATTACGCCTGGGTCGGCCTCGCGTACGCCGCATGTGCCTCGATCGCCGGGATCCTGTTCATCACCTCGCGCGCCATCGGCTCGGTCGCGATCTTCGTTGCGGTACCGATCGTCAGCATGTTCCTGGCGACGCTGCACTTTTACCTGCGCAGCCGCGAGACCATTCGAGAAGCTGAAATGACGGCCAAGCATCTCGACGAAATCTCGCGCAGCGAAGAGCGCTTTCACAGCGCCTTTACCCACTCCGCAATTGGCATGGCGCTGGTCGGCACCGACCTGACCTTGCACCAGGTCAACAAGTCCTTCTGCGACATGCTGGGATACGATTCGGAATCGCTGGTGGGCCAGCAGGTCACCAACATCGTCGATCCACTGCACCGCACGCGCATGGTCGACGCGCTCAAGTTCCTGATCGACGATGAAGGCCGCATCTCGGACGAATACGACTTCGAACATCGCGATGGCAGTACCGTTTGCGGCAGCCTGCACGTCGGTTACTTTTCGGATTGGCGCACCGCATCGCGTCTGCTGATTTTCCAGCTGCAGGACATCACCGCAAGACGGCGCGCCGAGGCGAGGCTATTGCATGTGGCCTATCACGACGATCTGACAGGACTGCCCAATCGGGCGCAGTTCAACGAGGTGCTGCGCGATGCAATCGCGCGCTTCGATGCACATAGCGGCGCTGGGCGTTTTTGTGTGATGTACCTCGATTTTGACCGCTTCAAGGTGATCAACGACAGCCTTGGTCACAAGGCAGGTGACACGCTGCTCGAAATCGTGGCCGACCGGCTGCGGCGCAGCCTGAAGCACGGCGACCTGCTGGCCCGGCTCGGGGGTGACGAATTCGCAATCCTGGTCAGGGACCTTCCCCACGACCAGGCAGTGGTGGGCATCGCCGAACGGCTGTTGACCTGTTTCAAATCACCGGTGCGCCTTGGCGACACCGAGGTCACAACCAGTGCCAGCATCGGCATCACGCTTGGCAGCGTTGGCTACCAGACGCCCGAAGACGTGCTGCGCGATGCGGATACCGCAATGTATCGCGCCAAGAAGCTCGGCAAGGCGCGATACGCCACGTTCGATACGGCCTTTCATGAACAGGCGGTCGAGCAGCTCGAACTCGAAGGCGAGTTGAGGCGCTCGATTCCCAATCGTGAAATGATCGTCTATTACCAGCCTGTGCTGTCGCTCGAGCGTCGCTCGGTGGTGGGCTTTGAGGCCCTGGTGCGCTGGCAAAGCCCGCGGCGCGGCCTGGTGGCGCCGAGCGAATTCATCGCGCTGGCCGAAGAGACTGGCCTCGTCGTCGAACTCGGTGAATGGGTGCTGAATCAGGCCTGCCAGCAGCTCAAGGAATGGCAGCGCAGCGGTGACTGCGACGACTCACTCAAAATGAATATCAACGTGTCCGGGGTGCAGCTGGCCAGGGCCGATTTCGTGTTCACGGTCGCCCAGTCGCTGCGCCGCCATGGCGTCAGGCCAGAGCAGATCACGCTGGAATTCACCGAGAGCGTGCTGATGGAAGGTGACAGCGTGATTCTCACCATGCGCCAGCTGGCCGAGCTCGGCGTCAGGCTCGCCATCGACGATTTCGGTACTAGCTATTCGTCCCTGAGCTATCTGCACACCCTGCCGATCGATGCACTCAAGATCGATCGTTCCTTCGTATCGCGCATGGTCGGAGAAGAACAGGGCGCAAGCATCGTGCGCTCGGTCATCTCGCTGGGCAAGGCGCTGCGACAGACGGTAGTCGCCGAAGGTATCGAGACCGAGGCGCAGTTCGCGCAACTGCTTGCCATGGGATGCGACGAAGGTCAGGGCTATCTGTTCTCGCCTGCCGTGGAAATGTACGACGCCCGTCTGCTGCTCGGCACAAAGGTCACACCGATCAGGACCAAGCGGCCTGTTGTGCCCGGCGTCAACCTGGCGGCCTCATAGTCCCAAGACCTGCTAGCGCAGCTTGAGTCGGGTCAGCTTCTTGATGAGACCGACGCGCGAAATGCCAAGTCACCGGGCGACCTCGGATTGATATCCACCGCAGGCGAGCAGCAGCACGACTTTTCGCTCAGCCTGGCGATGAGCGTCGGATGTAAATCCGGACCGCTCGGCCTGGTAGCGCCGATCCTTTGATCGATCTGCTGGCCGACCCCTGGAAACAGCAGTGCGCGCGGCATTTATCGCGCTGCCCAAGTCCAGTTGTGTGTGTAGAATTTCGGGCGCTACGCAGCAAATCGCGGCACCTGTTCCAATTCACCCATGCAAACGGTCACTGAACGCGAACGTCTCTTCCTGGCCGACATCCCGACCCGTCGCGGCCAGCGCGTCGCCGCTGCGATCGCGGTGATCTTCTCGGCGCTGGTGTTTGTCGCCACCGCCTTGTTCATCAACACCCCGCTGCTGCAACTCGCACCCTTCATTCCGGCCTACGAGTCGGCGCTGGTGGTGGTCGCCTTCGTCACTTTTGTGATGCTGCTCGGGCAATACCAGCGCGTGCATTCGCCGGCCGTACTGGTGCTGGCGCTTGGCTATCTCTATCAGAGCCTCATCATCATTCCGCACATGATGACGTTTCCGGGCGTGTTTACCGCCGCCGGCCTGCTGGGTGCCGGACCGCAATCGACGCCCTGGCTGTTCACGTTCTGGCACGGCGGCTTTCCGCTTTTTTCGATCTGCTACTTCCTGCTGCCCGTGGCACCGCACGCCTCCGTCGACGCGAGGACGGCATCCAGGCGGGCGGCCATCGGCATCGCGGGCGTGGTCGCGCTGGTGCTTGGCCTCACCGTCCTTGCCACCGCCGGCATGGATCTTCTGCCGGTTGTCATGACCGGGTCGAGCTATGCGCAGATGGTCAGCAGCGGCATCAGTCCGGCCATGATGCTGCTGTGTCTCGTCGCAATCGTGATGGGGACCACCAAGAAACGCCAATCTGTGCTCGATTTGTGGCTGGTGCTGGTCATGGGCGTGTGGCTGCTCGACGTCGCCATGTCTTCGGTTCTCGGATCCTCGCGCTACGATCTCGGCTGGTACATGGGCCGGCTGTTCGATCTGGCCGCGGGCACCATGCTGCTGGCCGTGCTGCTTTTCGAGGCCAACCGGCTCTATGGCCACTTGGTCGCAGCACTCGATCTTGCCGACCAGCGCAATCTGGAACTGGAGCGTTCACGTCTGGAACTGGCACGGGCGCAGCGGCTTGACGCCATGGGCCAGCTGACTGGCGGCGTGGCGCATGACTTCAACAACGTGCTGCAGATCATTAGCGCCAACCTGCACGTGATGCGGCTGCGTCGACCTGAAGATACCCAGCTTCAGGATTTAATCCGGCGTGCGCTCGACGGTGTCAAACGCGGTGGCCGGCTGTCGTCCGAACTGCTCTCGTTCGCAAGCAAGCAGCCCTTGCAGCCCAAGGTCATGAACATCTCCCAGCTGCTGCGCAGCATGGATGACATCTTGCGCCATACGCTCGGGGCCGAAATCGATGTCGAAACTGTGGTGGGCGGCGGCCTTTGGAACACACTGGTCGATCCGGCGCTGCTCGAGAACGCCATTCTCAACCTGGCCCTCAATGGCCGCGACGCCATGCAGGGCTCGGGAAAACTCACCATCGAGGCCGGCAACGCCGCGCTCAACGACGACTACATTGCAGGCACGGGTGACAAACTCACTCCGGGTCAATACGTGGTAATTGCGGTGACCGATTCGGGAAGCGGCATTGCACCTGAGATCCTTGAGCGCGTGTTCGAACCGTTCTTCACCACCAAGCCGGTCGGCAGCGGCACCGGCCTTGGTCTTAGCATGGTGTATGGCTTCGTCAAGCAGAGTTCCGGGCACGTGCGCATCTACAGCGAGCCAGGGCACGGAACCACCGTGAAAATCTATCTGCCGCGCTCGCACGATGCGCGCGCCAGCAGTCTTGCCGAGTCGACCCTCGAAATGGTCCTCGGCCAGGAGCGCATCCTGGTGGTCGAGGACGACCAGGCGGTGCGCGAGGCGACCATCGAGACGCTCGAGGCGATGGGCTACCGGGTCTACTTTGCCGTGAGCGCCAAGGATGCCGACGATCTGCTCGCGACCGGCTTGGTGGTCGACCTGCTGTTTACCGACGTGGTAATGCCGGGTCCGATGAAGACGACCGAGATGGTGGCCCGTGCCATCGAGCGGCTGCCGAAGCTGGCGGTGCTGTATACCTCGGGCTATACCGAGAACGCCATCGTGCACGGCGGCAGGCTCGATCCAGGTGTGCGTCTGATCTCCAAGCCCTACCGCCCCGAGCAGCTGTCGGCGCTGATCCGCCGGCTGCTCACCCCTGTCGCAGGCGTCGCCAGCGAAAGCGACCCCTGATTGCCTCGCCGGGATGATTCGCGTAGCTTTCGAGGCGAGACATCCAACCAAGCTCTGGCCACGCGCCAGCACCTTCCCGTCGAACCACCATGGCCCCTGAAAAATTCGTCGGCGCGAGCGAGCGGATCTATTCAGCATGGAAGATCGTTCCGCTGGTCACGCATCTGGAATCGTTCGGCATCGCGCGATCGACCGCGTTGCAGGGCACTGCCGTACCGCTCGAGGCCCTGACCGATCCGGAGTGTCATATCTCACGCGCCCAGATCATCTCGGTGTTCGAGAACTTCATGCGTCTGTGTCCTGACCATATCTCGCCACTGGAACTGGGCGCCTCGTTTCAGCTGACCGACTATGGTCTTTACGGCTACGCTTTGTTCAGCAGCCCGACGGTGGGCGATGCGGTTCGATTTGCGCTTGCCTACAGGCAGCTCGCCACCCCGATCGTCGATCTCAACATGGACAAAGTGGGCGATCAGGCCGCATGGGTATTCAGCATCTTTCCGGAATTGAACGCTCACCCCGAAGTGGTGCGCTTTGTCACCGAATACCAGACCGGCATCCTGCTGGCGCTCTATCGCGCCATCGCCGGCCCGCTGTTTCAGTTCACCAGTGCCGACTTCGCCTATCCAGTACCCCCCGGTGCCCCGACTTACAAGCTGGTGCTGCAGGGCGAAGTGCGTTTTCATGCGGCCCGCACAGAACTGCGCTTCAGCGCCGAATGGCTCGAGCAGCGGCCGCTCGGCGCCAATCCTCTGACGTTTCGCATCGTCGAGGCGACCTGCAAACAGCTTGTCAGCAAGCTCGACGATGAACGCGGCGTCACCGGAGATCTGTATCGCCGCCTGATGGCGCGCCCCGGCCACTTTCCATCCCTCACCGAAATGGCGGCCGAGATGGGCCTGAGCGCCAGGGCACTGAGGCACGCCATGGCCAAGAACGATCTGAGCTACCGCGCCGCGCTCGACGAGGTACGCTTTCGCCTGTCCGCAGGCTACCTGCAGCAAACCGAGATGTCGCCCGCCTCGATCGCAACACGTCTAGGCTTTAAAGCTCCTTCGGCCTTTACTCGCTCGTTCAAGCGCTGGTCGGGACAAACGCCCGAGCAGTTCCGCAAGCAGCCCAACGCGAGGAATGGCAAAGGCTGATTCACATTCACCACTGGAGGAAATCATGGCGATCGAGTCATTTGAAATTGTGTCCGTACCCGTCAGCGACCAGGCCAGGTCAATGGCCTTTTACCGTGACGTGGTTGGTTTTGAAGTGGTGCGCGATGAGCCAATGGGACCGGGCATGCGCTGGATCCAGCTCAGTCCCAAAGGCTGCTCCACCACCATTGCGCTGGTCACGTGGTTCGATACCATGAAGCCTGGCGGACTGCAGGGCGTGATGCTCAACTGCGGCGACATCGACGCCGATCACGCAGAACTGTCAGGTCGTGGGCTCAAGCTCTCCGCGATCAATCAGGAGCCGTGGGGACGGTTCGCGATGTTCACGGATCCTGATGGCAACGGCTGGATCCTGCGTCAGCCACCGGTCTAGGCGCGATCGCGGCCGGCGCAAATACCGGGCGCCAACTTCGCTCACCGACCTGATTCCTGCAGGACCGCGGTGCAGGGAGCGCAGAATCAGGACGTGGCTTCTGACTGGCTGTGCCACACCGGTATCGTCAATAAACGCAGCGCAGGTGGATACTCTTCCAGCCCGCGCAGCGAAAATTCGTGGCGCCCCGGATCCCATGCTAGCCGCTCTCCGGTCGCTGGATAGATCGAGAGATCTGGGCGGCTCTGCAAATATCCCGCAATGCTTTTTTCGTTGATGCGCCTGACCCGGATTTGGTAGGCGAGATTGACCAGCCGCTCGAAGGCAGCCAGGTTTTGTGCCCTCGCGGGGTAAGACTCGTTAAGACTTGCATCCACTTCGGTCATGTACCTGCCCCACGGGTTGTAGATCATCTCGATCTGCAACATGCCGAGGTGCTTGCTTTGCCACGCCCGCCAGGCAGCCAGTTGAGCGGGAAAATTGACGGGCGTCGCGTCACCTAGCAGCTGCAACTGCTGCATTACCAACGCCTGCATATTTTCTGTCGCCTGATATTTGAAGAAGTGGTCCTCGATCTGCGCGACTCTTTTCTCAAACCAGCCAGGCACTGGAGCGCCATCCGGTTTTACCGCGCCTGCATCCAGTTGTCCTTTGGCATCATGGTAGAACTGGTGAAACGCCCGGAAGTCCGTCGCGAATCCGTCGCCGATCTTCCAGTCCTGGTCTGCAGATACAACTCTTGCAAGCGCTGGATTGTCGAGGTCGGATGCATCGACTGTCGGGTCCG
>CAZZVZ010000112.1:0-6409 GCA_964657655.1 Gammaproteobacteria bacterium
GGCTCGAAGTCGACACCTTGATTCACGAAGTCGGCGCCGGCCAGATGGAGATCAATTTCCTGCACGGTGATCCGATGAAGCTCGCCGATCGCGTGTTCTACTTCAAGCGCACCGTGCGCGAAGCGGCCATGCGTCACAACATGTACGCCACCTTCATGGCCAAGCCAATGGCCAATGAGCCGGGCTCGGCCATGCACGTCCACCAAAACGTGCTCGAGAAGGCAACCGGACGCAATCTCTTCACCAACGCCGACGGTTCACCGAGCGAGGCCTTCCGGCACCACATCGGCGGATTGCAGCAGTACCTGCCGGCGGCCACCATTTTCTTTGCACCCTACGTCAATTCCTATCGGCGCATCGTCAAGCACGGCGCCGCACCGATCAACATCCAGTGGGGCTACGACAACCGCACCGTCGGCATCCGCGTGCCGGATTCGGAGCCGGGCGCGCGCCGCGTCGAGAATCGCGTGATCGGGGTCGACGCCAATCCCTACGTGGCACTGGCCGCGACCCTCGCGTGCGGCTATCTCGGCATGATGAATCGCATCGAGCCGCTGCCGGAATTCCGTGGCAGCGCCTACGACAGCGAATTCCAGCTGCCGCGCGGTCTGCAGCAGGCGATTGCCGAGATGCTGACAGCCTCGCCGCTGCACGAGGTGCTGGGCAAGCGCTTCGTGACGCTGTACGCAGCCGTCAAGGAAGAGGAGTACGCCGAATTCATGAAGGTGATCAGCCCGTGGGAGCGCGAGCACCTGCTGCTGCACGTGTGACGAACATGAAAGCCGAATCGATCATGCATCAACCGGCAGCACCGCTTGCAGCAGCTGAGCTCGCAGCCCTCAAGGCGAGTGATGCCGCGCACTATCTGCATCCCTTCACCGACTTCAAGGCGCTGGCCGGGATCGGCTCGCGCATCATTGTGCGCGGCGAGGGCGTCTACATCATCGATGCCGAAGGCAATCGCATCATCGATGGCATGTCCGGCCTTTGGAACGTGGCGCTCGGCTACGGCAGAAAGGAACTGGCGGACGCCGCCTATCAGCAGATGCTGACGCTGCCGTTCTACAACAGCTTCTTTCAGACCGCCAATGTGCCGGCCATCGAACTCGCAGCCAGGCTGGTCGAGATCGCACCGCCGGGCATGTCGCGCGTGTTCTTCGCCAACTCGGGTTCCGAAGCCAACGACACCATCGTGCGCGCCGTCAGACGCTACTGGGAACTGAAGGGGCAGCCCAAACGCGATGTCATCATCGGTCGTCACAACGGCTATCACGGCAGCACCATGGCTGGTGCGTCACTTGGCGGCATGTGGGGTATGCATGCGCAAGGCGGCCTGCCGATTCCCAATATCGTGCACATCGAACAGCCCTACCAGTATCAATTGGGGCGCGAGCTGAGCGAGGATGACTTCGGTCTGAAGGCGGCCTCCTGGCTGGAAGACAAGATCCTCGAAGTCGGCAGCGAGCGCGTTGCCGCCTTCATCGGTGAGCCGGTGCAAGGCGCAGGTGGCGTGATCATTCCACCGAAGAACTACTGGCAGGAAATCAAGCGCATCTGCGACAAGTATCAAGTGCTGCTGATTTCCGATGAAGTGATCTGCGGCTTTGGCCGGCTCGGCACCTGGTTTGGCTGCCAGTACTACGGCATCGAGCCGGACATGATCGCCTTCGCCAAGGCGGTCACGTCGGGTTATTTCCCGCTGGGCGGCGTGATCGTCGGCGACCGGGTCGGCGATGTGCTGGTCGAGGAGGGAGGCGAATTCAACCACGGTTACACCAATTCGGGCCATCCAGTGGGCTGTGCGCTTGCCCTTGAGAACCTGCGCATCATGCAAGACGAGCATGTGCTCGAGCGTGTCCGGGATACGCTGGCACCGCATCTGGCGCGCGGCTTTGCGGCGCTGGCGCAGCATCGTCTGGTCGGGGTTACGGAAACGCTTGGCATGGTGGCGGGTCTGGTGCTGGTCAAGAACAAGGCCACCCAGGAAGCCTTTCCAGAAGCGGTCGAAGCCGGCATGGTGTGCCGACGTCACTGCTTCGAACAGGGCGTGGTGATGCGGGCCGTGGGCGACCGCATGATCATTGCGCCGCCGCTGGTCATGACAACCGGCGAGATCGACATTCTGCTATCGCGCATCACACTGGCGCTCGACCTGACCCTGGCTGAACTTGAGACGAGAAAGCTGCTGTGAGGGGACGTGGCGCCCGACTTCTTGCAGATGGACGAAAGCGCACGTGAGACGCTCGATCGCACTCGGCCTGCTGCTGGTCGCGTGCCTTGGCGCGCTTGGCGCCTGCTCGAATCAGGCGACCGATGACAACACGCTCAATGTCTACAACTGGTCTGATTACATCGGAGATGACACAGTTGCCGACTTCGAGAAGGCGACTGGCATCAAGGTGCACTACAACACTTTTGATGCCAACGAGACCTTGCACGCCAAGCTGCTGGCAGGCCATACCGGCTACGACGTGGTGGTGCCGTCCTCGCACTGGGCTGCACTGCAGATCAAGGCCGGCCTGTTCCAGCCGCTCGACAAGTCGAAGATTCCCAATCTCGCGACCCTCGATCCGGTCATCATGAAGAATCTCAGCAGCGTCGATCCGGGCAACCAGTATCTCGCGCCATGGCTTTGGGGCATTACCACGGTTGGCATCAACGTCGACCAGGTGCGCCGCGCGCTCGGCGATCTGCCGATGCCGGTCAATTCCTGGGATCTCATCTTCCAGCCGCGGTACGCCGAGCGCTTGAGGCAATGTGGCGTGTCGCTGCTCGATTCGGGCGACGAAATCTTTCCTGCGGCGCTGATGTACCTGGGCTATGCGCCCTACAGCACCAACCCGGCCGAATACCAGGCTGCGGCTGCGCTGCTCGACAAGATCCGGCCCGACATCACGCTTTTTTCCTCGTCGGGATACATCAACGACCTGGCCGAGGGCTCGCTTTGCGTGGTGATGGGATGGAATGGTGACATCGGTATTGCAGCGCGCCGTGCGGCCGAGGCCGGCAATGGCCAGCACATCCAGATTCTGTTGCCTTCGAGTGGCGCAGTGCTGCTGTTCGACACCATGGCGATTCCCAAGGATGCGCGCCATGTCGCGGCCGCCTATCAGTGGATCAACTTCATCTACAGCCCGAAGGTCCAGGCCCAGATCGTCAACAAGGTGTCGTATGCCAATCCGGTGCCGGCTGCGGCTGCACTGATCGATGCAGATATTCGCGACAACCGGGCGGTCTTCATGCAGCCTGAGGATCTCAGGCGCATGGCGGCACCGGGGCTCGTCAACAACGACATCCGGCGCCTGCGCACCCGCCTGTTCACCAGCTTCAAGACAGGGGCCTGACGTGGACGGCACCAAGGCAGTGAGCAACGCGAGCAACGGCTTGGCCGAGTTCCTGCGCATGGACGGGCTGGTCAAGCGTTTTGCCGAAACCACCGCCGTCGATGACGTGTCGTTGCAAATTGGCAAGGGTGAGATCTTTGCGCTGCTCGGGCCCTCTGGTTGCGGCAAGTCGACCCTGCTGCGCATGCTGGCGGGATTCGAAAACCCGAGCCAGGGCAGCATCGTGCTGGACGGGCGCGACATCACGGCACTGCCGCCCTATGAGCGTCCCATCAACATGATGTTCCAGTCGTACGCGCTGTTCCCGCATCTGTCGGTGTGGGACAACGTCGCCTTCGGCCTGAAGCGCCAGGGTACCCCCAAGTCTGAACTGGTCGAACGCGTCGCGGCCATGCTTGCCATGGTCAAGCTCACGGCCTACCAGAAGCGTCGACCGCACCAGCTGTCAGGCGGCCAGCAGCAACGCGTGGCACTGGCAAGAAGCCTGGCGCTCGAGCCGGAGCTGCTGCTGCTCGACGAGCCACTCGGAGCACTGGACCGCAAGCTGCGTGGCGAGACGCAGTTTGAACTGAAGGCCATCCTCAAGCGGGTCGGTGTCACCTGCGTGCTGGTGACACACGACCAGGAGGAAGCGATGATTCTGGCGGATCGGGTGGCCGTGCTCGATCGTGGCAGGATCCTGCAGGTGGGTTCGCCCAAGGACATCTACGAGACGCCCAACTGCCGTTTTGTTGCAGACTTCATCGGCAACGTCAACCTGATCGAAGGCACCCTGTTCGAGGACGAGCCCGAGCGCTGCGTGATCGACACGGCCTACGGACGCTTTCATATCGGCCACGGTATCACCGGGGTGCTTGGCATGGCGCTCGCGATCGCCATCCGCCCGGAAAAAATCACTCTGTCCGATGAACAGCGCGCCGGGCCCAACCGCTTTGCGGGCACGATCGTCGATTCCACCTATTTCGGAGCGGTCTCCTCCTATCGCGTGCGACTAGATGGTGGCCTCGTGATGCAGGTCAGCGAGACCAACAGCGAGCGCCATGGCGAGGTGCGCCGACCCGATGCGCGTGTCGACGTGGTTTGTGCCGAGGATGCCATCGTGGTGCTGACCGCATGAGCACAGTCTCGATACGTTCGCGCGGCGCAAGACTCGGCCGCCAGGCCGTGATCGGTGTGCCGTATGGTTTCTTGATCCTGTTCTTCTCGCTGCCGTTTCTGGTGGTCTTGAAAATCAGTCTGTCGGACACCGACGGCGTGCGTTATCTCGACCTGGTGAGCTATGCGCACGGTGTGGCCGACATCAGGATCAGGCTGGAGAGCTATCTGTTCCTGGCGCGCGACTCGCTGTATCTGCGGGCCTACGGCTACTCGCTGCAGCTGGCGGCGCTCAATACGCTGGTGTGCCTCCTGATCGGCTATCCGTTCGCCTATTTCATGGCGCGTTCCAGTGCGGCGCAGCGGCCAGCGCTGGTGATGCTGGTGTCGCTGCCGTTTTGGACGTCGTATCTGCTGCGCATCTACGCTTGGAAAGGGCTGCTCGACGATCAGGGCGTGATCAATCACATGCTGCTGTGGCTGCACCTCATCGATCATCCGCTGAAGATGATGTACACCACCTTCTCGATGACGCTTGGCATGGTCTACACCTACATCGCCTTCATGATCCTGCCGCTTTATGCCACGCTCGTGAACATGGACATGCGCCTGGTCGAGGCGGCCTATGACCTGGGTGCCACGCCCTGGCGCGCGTTCTGGCTCATCACGGTGCCCTTGTCGCGAGCCGGCATCATTGCAGGCTCGATGCTGGTGTTCATTCCCAGCGTTGGCGAATATGTGATCCCTGATCTGCTGGGCGGCCCCTCGACGCTGATGATCGGCCGTGTGCTGTGGGACGAGTTTTTCAGCAACAACGACTGGTCGATGGCGTGTGCCGTAACCGTCACGATGGTGCTGCTGATTCTGGTGCCGATGGCGCTCTTCAATCGTTACCAGAGCAGCGCCGAGGGGGTGGCATGAACTCACGCCTGGGCCGCATCTGGCTGTTGCTGGGGTTCGTGTTCCTGTACGCGCCGATCGTGTGGCTGGTGGTGTTCTCGTTCAACGGCGGCAAGCTGGTGTCGCTGTGGGGCGGTTTCTCGCTGCACTGGTACCAGGCGATCTTCGACGATCATGAAATCATCGATGGTTTTCTCTGGTCGGTGCGCATCGCGCTCCTGACCGCCTGTTCGTCGGTCATTTTGGGCACGCTGGCGGGCATTGCCATGGCGCGCTTTCGAAACTTCAAGGGTCGCACGCTCTTTATCGCCCATATCAATGCGCCACTGGTGGTGCCCGAAGTCATCACCGGCCTGTCACTGCTGCTGTTCGTGGTGAGCTGCCAGAACCTGTTTGATTTTCCCAGCCAGCGTGGCCTGTTGACCATCTGGATCGGCCATACCTCGATCTTTGCTTCCTATGCTGCCGTGGTGATTCATTCGCGCCTGGTGGCGATGGACCGCTCCATCGAGGAAGCCGCCATGGATCTTGGCGCCAGGCCGGTTGTCGTGTTCTTCCTGATTACCCTGCCTCTGATTGCGCCCGCGTTGATGTCGGCCTGGTTGTTGACCCTGACCTTGTCGCTCGACGACGTGGTCACCACGACCTTCCTGGCCGGGCCGGACACCACCACCTTGCCGATCGTGATTTTTTCGCGCATGCAGCGCGGCCTCGATCCGTCGGTCAACGTGGTGGCGACCTTTACCGTGCTGGTGGTGTCGATCGGAATTGCCATCGCGAGCCTGTGGCTGGCGCGCCGCGAACGGCTGCGCGCACGCGATCAGGCACTCGCTTTTTCAGCCGAGCAGACCGAACGCGTTGCGGCGGGCGCAGGTGTGATGGCCTGAGCGAAAAACTTGATGCGGCTGGCGCTCGCGTGACTGTTGCCGTTTTGAATGATGAGATGGAGTGTTTGCAACACTGGTTGTGCCGCAGGACCTGTCAGAGCCGTGGGAGCTTGGTTCCAAACGCGGCCGAACAAGGAGAAGCGCTTTCTTTTTTCTTGATTGATTTGACCATGGGGATTGGAC
>CAZZVZ010000112.1:6419-8915 GCA_964657655.1 Gammaproteobacteria bacterium
TTGGGAACAGAAAAAACTTCCGCTGCTGCTGTCGGGGCTGGCACTGTCGGGCGCCTGGGGGGGGAATGCACTGGCGCAAACGGCCAGCCTGCCGGCTGACACCACCACTGCGGCGGCGCCGCAGTCGCTCGAGAAATCGTACGTTACGGGTTCCAATATCCGTCGCACCGATGTCGAGACGCCCAGTCCGGTCGAGGTCATCACGGCCGAGGATCTGAAGAAGTCGGGCTACTCGAGCATCTCGGATGTGCTGCACAACATCACCGCCAACAACATGGGTTCCTTGACCCAGGCCAATCCCGCAGCCTTCGCTGCCGGCGGCAGCGGCGTGTCGCTGCGTGGCCTGACGGTGGGTGCCACGCTGGTGCTGATCAACGGCCACCGCATGTCGCCGTATCCGATGCCCGATGATGGTGAGCGCAGCTTCGTCGATCTCTCGGCAATACCGTTTGATGCCGTCGAGCGTATTGAAATCCTGAAGGATGGTGCCTCGTCGATCTACGGATCGGACGCGATTGCAGGCGTCATCAACGTGATCCTGAAGAGATCCTTTACCGGCACCACCACCAGCGTCGAGGGCGGCACCTCGTACAAGGGTGACGGCAGCACTGGCCATGCCAGCGCCACCACCGGCTGGGGTGATCTGGTGGAAGATGGCTACAACGCCTACATCGCCTTTGAATACCGCCATCAGGACCAGATTCTTCTGAATTCGCGGCCCTACCTTGATCGCACCGACTGGACTGGTTCGGGTGGCGTCAACCTGACCCAGGGCGTCAACAATCTGACGGTCGTGCAGGGCTTGCCCGGCAGCGTCACGGGCTACCTGGTCGACCCGCTCAATCCGATCAACGCCAACACGCTGGCACCGGCTCCGGTCGCGTTCTATCCGGGCTGCAATGCCGCAGCGCTCAATGCCGGCCAGTGTTCATACGTCAATCGCAGTTTGGCGATCCAGCCTTCGACCCAGAACATCGACCTGCTCGGCAAATTCACCAAGACCCTCGAGGGCGACTGGGAAATGAACATCCAGGGTTCGGTGTTCAACAGCCAGGCCCAGCAGGCGGGGGTGTACAACGCCACCACGCCGCTCGGCTTCTTTGGACTGACCACGCTCGCCTTCAGTCCGACCGTCAATCCGCCGTTGCCCTACAGCGCCAACAATTTCCCGTACGTGATCACGGTGCCGGCCAACTATCCGGGCAACCCGCTTGGTCGTCCGGCCGGGCTGGTATACGACTTCCCCGATCTTGGTGCCCAGCGTCAGGAGACCAACACCACTTCGTACCGGCTGGTGGGCGAGCTGACCGGCAGTTATGCAGGCTTCGATCTGGAAGCCTCGGTGGGAGCCACCAGCGTGGTCACCAACCTTGCCAACATCAACTACCTCTCGATCTCGGGACTGCAGACCGCACTCAACAACCGCACCTATATCGTCGGCGGCAAGAATTCCAGTCAGGTGCTGTCGCAGATCGCACCGTTCGCTTCGCAGAATTCGCAAAGCGATCTCGACTTCCTGACATTGCGCGCCACGCGCGATCTCTGGACGCTGCCAGGCGGCCCGCTGTCGGTCGGTGCCGGCTTCGACTTCACGCACAACTCGCTCAACGAACAGTTCCCGGCCTCGTTCGCAAGCGGCGATCAGGCCAGCCCGATCTATTCGTTTGCGGTCGGCGACCAGAACGTGACGGCGATGTACGGCGAGCTGGTGGCGCCGCTGCTGAAAAACCTCGAGATCGACGCGTCGGCGCGCATCGACTACTACACCCAGTTCGGCAGCGACACCACGCCAAAGCTCGGCTTCAAGTACGACCCGATCAAGGAACTGACGCTGCGCGGCACCTACAGCCAGGGTTTTCGCGCGCCGAACATTGCTGAAAGCGGCAATGCCGGCTCGACATCGGGAGTGCTCAACGCCGCCATCAATCCGGCCAACGGCAATCTGATCTATGTGCCGAACATCCAGCTCTCGAGCAGCAACCTCAAGCCCGAGAAATCCAATTCATACACGCTCGGCTTCATCCTCGAGCCGAACCACAACGTCAATGTCTCGGTCGACTACTACAACATCGATCTGAAGAACCAGATTATCTCGGTTGGCCAACTGGGCGAGAACCAGTATCTCTATCCAGCGCTGTACGGTGTCAAGTTCTATCCGAATCTGCCCAATATCGCCTACGACACCTACCCGTTCATCAATGCCAGCCAGACCAAGACCGACGGACTGGATATCGATCTGCAGGGCAAGCTCGACCTGGGCGAATACGGACACTTCAAGGCCGACCTGCAATTCACGCGCATGTTCAGCTACGACGTCACGCTGCCGCAGCTTGGCACCTTCCAGCTGGCCGGTACGCACGGACCGAGTTTCGTCTCGGGTGACACCGGCACGCCCAAGGATCGCGCCCAGCTGACGCTCGACTGGTCGCGCGGGCCGCTCGACATTACCGGCACGGTCAATTACATCAGCAGCTACAGCGTCGACGATCCGAGCTA
>CAZZVZ010000113.1:0-7553 GCA_964657655.1 Gammaproteobacteria bacterium
CCAGTTCGAGCACCTTGAGATTTTTTCCGTCGAGCGCCAGCGCCTTGACGATCAGGCTGGTCGGCTCGCCACTCAGGCGGCCGCCGTTTTGCATGGCAGTGGCATCCGCAAGATCGGCCATGACATTGGCGTCCTGGGGCAGCAGCTGGGCCGCATGGCGGTAGGCCTTGACCGCGTCGGGGTAGTCGCGCAGCACCATATAGGAGCGCCCGAGCAGATTCCAGCCCTTGGGATCCTCGGGATGCTCCTGCATGCGCTGCGCGAGGCTCGCCACCATGGCCGCGACTTGGGGATCCGCGGCGGGCGGCGTGCCAGCCTCGCCCGGCGACTGGTTCTGGGCGGCCAGTTCGGCGCCGGCATCGGGCATTCCGAGCTTGGCGTAAAGAGGAATGGCAATCGCCGCCACCACCGCTACAAGCAGCAGGGCCAGCCAGGTCCTTCGTCCCGAACGCTGCACCCGGCTGCTCTTGGGCGTGCTCAGGCTGCCATCGAGGTCACTTTTTGCGGCCTGGGTCAGCGCTGCGGCGAGCGCCTGGTGCTCGTCTGCATCGATGACGCCAAGCGAAAGCGAATCGTCGAGCTCGGCGCGCTGGTCACGCCATAGGGAAGCACCCTCCTCGACTGGCAACGTCGCTGCACTTCCGGCTGGCGGAGGAGCCGAGCTGCGCAACAGAGGGAGGACGATCGGCGTCAGCGCAAGCAGCGCGAGGACTGCCAGGAGACAGATGAGTAAGGTATACGGCGTCAAGGCCCGAGATTATACGGTCGCAAATCGAACGTTGAGAATAATTCCACGTGGCAGGGTTGTTCGGATGCGACGGTTGAAAAAAGTCGCCGGAGGCCGCGACTTTTGGCATTCCAAAAACTACTCAGTTGTGACTACACTCGCGTTTGCGGCCGTTTTGGCCCTGGCATCAAGCCCGCATTCGTCGGGTTGCCAGCAGGGGGGATTTCGATATGCGCCATCCGAGCGTCCTCGAGTACCGGCAGTTCCGGTATCTCAAGGCAGCCCTGGTCGTCACCCTGGCCGGGCTTGCGTCGTACATCTACATGCGACCGCCCGGGGAGGCCGTCCCCTATCCGTTTGGCGCCACCGTCACGGGCTATGCGCTCGGCATTTCGGCCGCAGTCCTGATGCTGATCCTGACGCTGTTCGGGCTTCGCAAGCGACGATACGCCGCGGGCAAGTCGACACTTGCCGGATGGCTTTCGGCGCACGTCTATATCGGCGTTTCCATCCCGGTGCTGGCCACGCTCCACTGCGGCTTCTCCTTTGGCTGGAACATCCATACCACCGCCTACGTGCTGATGATGTGCGTGGTGCTAAGTGGCGTGTGGGGCATGTTTCGCTACACCCTGGTGCCTCGCGAGATCACCGAGAACATGGGCGAGCAGACGCTCGAACAGACCATCGATGCGATCACCGAACTCGAGCGCCAGATCCGTCGCGACGTGCTGGAACTGCCCGACGAGATCAATACCCTGACCGAGAAAACGCTGGCTGGCACGCGCATCGGCGGTGGCGTTCTGGCGCAGCTGAGAAGCCGCAACAACATGGCGCGCGCACGCCAGACCCTTGCCATTCTTGAACAGCGCGGTGCCGCCGGCAAAGCCGAGGCAGGTCGTCGCACGCGCGATCTGTACTCGCTTCTGTCGCGCCGGGCAGTGCTTGTGGAGCGCGCCACGCGCGACATCCAGTTGCGCGCCCGCCTGCAGTTCTGGCTGATCTTTCATGTTCCGCTAACACTCGCCATGTGGGTTGCGTTGATCGCCCACATCACTTCCGTCCTCTATTACTGGTAGCCATGCGCTGTCTACTTCTCACAGTAACCCGGAATAGACGCGGCGAGCCCGTCCGCGACGGACGCGTGATCGAAGGCGACGAGCTGCGCATCGGTCGCAACAGCGCCTCCGAAATCCACCTGCCCGACCCGCGTGTCAGGCTGCATCATGCGAGCCTGGCGCAAAACGCCGACCGCCGGCTGGTGCTCGAAGTCGACGGCGACCCGGTCGAAGTCAATGGCGCCATGGTGCGCTCGGCCCATCTGCGGCCCGGCACGACCTTTCACATCGGTCCCTACCTGTGTCAGGTGGAACTGCCGATCCCAGAAGGCTTCGAGCCGCACGACTTCGCCTTTAGCATCGAGCGTGAGGAACTTGCAGCGCCGCGCACGCGCGAGTCACGGCGCACGCCCATGTCGCTGCGCGAAGCCGGTTTCTCGCCCTGGCGCGCTGCCCTGCTGGCGCTGGTGCTGGCCGCGATATGCCTGCTCGTCATTCCGCGGCTTGGCGACTTCGCGCCCAAGGCAGCCATGGCGGCCGACGGAATCACCGCTGTCCACGCGCTGCGAACCGGCTGGACCGCGGGGCCGCTCGATGCCGGCCACCGCGGCTTTGGCAATGACTGCAAGGCGTGTCACGACGCGCCATTCGAGCCGGTGTCGGACAGCAAATGCATGGCGTGCCACCAAAACACCCTGCCGCACGTGCGTGATGTGGCGATGCGTACCAGCTCACCCGAAGGGCGCTGCGCCACCTGTCACCGTGACCACCGCGGGCTCAATGGCATGACCATGCAGGCGCCGGGCTTGTGCAGCGATTGTCATAGCAATATCCACGGCAAGTACCCCAAGAGCGCGCTGCACGACGTGTCTGACTTTGCCAACGGCCACCCGGGCTTTCGCCTCGATGTCCTGCCTGCGGGCAGCAATGCCGTGGTGCACGTGGAGCAGACCAGCATGCTGCAGCAGGTCAGCTACGATGGCCTCAAGTTTCCGCACGACGTCCACCTGGCTGCACGCGGTGTCGCAGCACCCTTCGTCAAATCGGGCCAGAGCAGTGTGACCGATGAGAAGGGCACACGTGTGCTGATGCACTGCGCAGACTGCCATACCGCATCGTCGACCG
This sequence comes from Gammaproteobacteria bacterium, assembly GCA_964657655.1. GTDB lineage: Bacteria > Pseudomonadota > Gammaproteobacteria > Burkholderiales > Burkholderiaceae_D > CAJCIC01. Next base: position 2,908 of record CAZZVZ010000113.1, read on the forward strand.
GCGTTGACTTCAAGCAGGTCAACATGAAAGAGAATTGCAGCCAGTGCCACCAGCTGCAGTTCCAGCCCGGCAACTCACGCCAGCTGCCGCATGGCTCGGTACCCGAGGCGGTCGCCGTGCTGCGCGACTTCTACGCAGCGGCAGCTCTGGGCAGCGAGTCGATCAAGTCGACCACCGACGCAGGGCTGGCACGTGATGTTCACCCGGTCTCGACGGCCGCCACAGCCCGCATCGGAACCACTGTGGCCTCGGCCAACGCAGCTGCAGATGCCGCCATTCGCGAGGTATTCACGGTGCGGGTGTGCGCTACCTGCCACACGGTGACGCCGACCGGCGACGCCGAGCTGCCCTACCAGATCAAGCCAGTCGCCGGTGCGCAGCATTTCATGCCAGAAGCGCACTTCGAACACGCGCGCCACGGTGCTGTGCAATGTACCGAATGCCACAAGGTCACGACGCAAAAGGATGTGCAGACCCTGGCCATGCCGACCATCGAAACCTGCCGCACCTGCCACGTCGGTGACAAACCCGTCGCCGGCAAGGTGACGAGCGGCTGCGCCATGTGCCATGACTACCACTCGCATCCCGATGGTCAGGCACTCATGCAGCAAACCGCACTGGCCGATCCGGTGCCAGGTGGCATGAGTGGTCATCCTGTCAAGACCGGCGCGATCAGCAACACCCTGGATAACAAGTGACTTCGTTGCACCTTTCTCATACACGGCGTGCAGTGCGCGCCGCAGGATTTGTGGTTGGCGCCCTGCTGCTTGGCTCGTGCGGCGGCGGCGGCGGCGCAGACAACACTCCTGCGGCGCCGGTCGCATGCACCACCTGCAACACGCAGACAGCCGATCTCCTGACCGTCTCGGACACACAGACCATCATCGCCCAGGCGGTGGGCGAGGCCAAGGCGCGCGGTCTGCACGCCACCATCGCCGTGTCAGATCGGGTCGGCAACATCCTTGCCGTCTACCGCATGACCGGCGCGCAGACCACAGTGCTGATTACCTCGTTTCGCGGCGTGGCTGGCGGACTCGAGAATTTCAACCAGATCCCAGACACCTATGCGGCCGTCTCGAAGGCCGTGACAGCAGCTTACCTGTCGAGTAACGGCAACGCTTTTTCGACGCGCACGGCCTCGCAGATTGTTCAGGAAAATTTCGATCCGGGCCAAACCGATGCACCAGCCGGACCGCTGTTCGGTGTGCAGTTCTCGCAGCTGCCGTGTGGTGATTTCGTCAATCCGGCGACCACGCCTGCGGGACCCCACTCCTCGCCGCTCGGCCTGTCGGCGGGACCCGGTGGCCTGCCGCTCTACAAGGCTGGCGTGGCGGTGGGTGGCATTGGTGTGGTCGCCGATGGTCTCTACACGTTCGACACCGGGTTTGCCACGCGTGCGCCTGATGTCAACGAGGCTATCGCGCTGGCCGGCACCAGCGGCTACGCGGCGCCTGCCGCGATTACGGCTGACAAGATCACCGCCGGCGGCCTGGCATTGCGTTTCATCAATCCAGAAACGCTGCTCTCGACGCCGGCTGCGCACCCTGCTTTCGCGTCGCTTCCGGGCACCCTGGTCGCGGGCCCCGGCTTCAGCGCAGGTACGGTGCTGCAGGGCCAGGCATTTGGTGCCTCGGGCTCGGGGATTCGCGCCGATACCGCAAGCTTCAAGGACGTCAATGGCTTCGTGCTGGTCGACGCCAGCAACACGCCACGCTTTCCGCCCACTGCGTCGGCCGATGGCAGCTTTACGGCCGCCGATGTGACGCAGATCCTGACCAGCGCCATGCAGGTGGTCAATCACACACGCGCCCAGATCCGCCAGCCACTTAACACCATCGCGCAGGTGTCGGTCACGGTGGTGGACCGGGGCGGCAGGATTCTCGGACTGGTGCGCACCCCGGACGCGCCGGTGTTCGGGCTTGACGTGGCGGTCCAGAAGGCGCGCACGGTGCTGTTCTTCTCGGATCCCCATGCAGCTGCAATCCTTGCGGCGCTGCCGCCTGCGGTCTATCCGGCGACCAAGACCCCGTATGCGATCAGCAACTATCTGGCGGCCTCGCAGACGTTCTTCTCGAATCCCAACGTGTTTGCCGATGGCACGGCCTATTCGGACCGCGCCATCGGTGACATCGCCCGGCCTTTCTATCCGGACGGTATCAACGGCAATGGGCCTGGCCCCTTGTCCAAGCCGTTCGCGGACTGGAGCATCTTCGACGACGGTCTGCAGCTCGATCTGGCGCTCAATGCCATCACCGGCGGCACTGCCGGCAACTGCACCGGCATCGCCGAGGTCCCGAACGGCATCCAGATCTTTGCCGGGTCGGTGCCGATCTACAAGAATGGCGTCCTGATCGGCGCCATCGGCGTGTCGGGCGATGGCACCAGCCAGGATGACATGGTCGCCTTCCTGGGGCTTGGCAACGCCAGCACCATCCTGAAGAACGGCATCGGCAATGCGCCCGCCTCGATTCGCGCCGACAAGCTGGCGCCTGGCGGCACGGGCACCCACCTGGTTTATGCCTTGTGTCCGCAAACGCCTTTCCTGGACACCAACCAGCAGGACGTATGCAGCGGCCTTTGACCGGTCCGCGCCGCAAGGCACTCAACACTGCGTTTCTAGCGGTGTCGCTGGCGGCTGCATGGCAGGCCCGGGCACAAACCCCTGCTGCAGTCCCCGACGACAGCACCACCACCGGCAGTGCCGTGACGGTGACCACCACCCCGTCGCAGCCGCTCGCGCCACCCGCCAGCGCTGTCGCAGCGCCTGTTCCTTCTGGCCCACCGGTCAACCCCGACTACGTGCCGCCCGCGCCGCCGGCGCCGGCTGCGCCTGCCATCGAATTGCGCCGCCCAAGTGGCGAGCCACCGCTTGAAGAAGCACTGCCGGTGATCGATCCGTCGCAGGTGCCGCCACCAACGCCACTGTTGCCGCGAGAAAGCGTGCCGCTTCCCGACCGATGGCGCATCGTCGACACACTCGGCATGAAGGACGACCCGTTTGATCCTTATGCGCAGAATATGCTCAAGGGTGACAAGCCATTGCCCGCCGGCCTCGGTCTTGGCCCCGACTGGTTCGTCAACCTTGGCATCATCTCCGACTCGGTGCTTGAATTCCGCCGTATTCCAACGCCGGTATCGGGCTCGGGCACCATCACGCCGGGTGCCAATGACGTGCTTGGCCGCGGCGTGCAGAGCAGCTTCAACCAGACTGTGCTGTTTTCCGCATCGCTGATCGAAGGCGACACCACCTTCAAGCCGCCCGATTACGAATTCCGCCTGGTGCCTGCGGTCAACTACAACTTCAACCACGTGCAGGAATCAGGCGTGCTCAACGCCAACATCGAAGATGGCTTGACGCGCAATGACAGTTTCGCCGGCCTGCAGGAAGCCTACGGCGAATTTCACCTGCGCAATGTGTCCGACCGCTATGACTTCGACAGCGTGCGTATCGGCATCCAGCCGTTCACGTCGGATTTCCGCGGCTTTGTGTTCCAGGACGACGCACTCGGCATCCGCTTTTTCGGCAATCGCGACAACAATCAGTGGCAGTACAACCTGGCGTACCTGAGACGCATCGAGAAGGATACCAACAGCGGCCTGAACGACATCAGTGCGCCGCTCAGGAAAGACGATACTTTCATCGCCAATCTGTACCACCAGGACTTCCCGATCCAGGGCAATACCACCCAGGTAACGGTGATTCACAACTCGAATCACGAAGAAGAGCAGTACATCAACGCCGACGGCTTTCAGGTCAGACCGGCTGAAGTGGGCGACTCCGAGCCGCATCACTATAACGTGACCTATGTCGGCCTGAACACCGACGGGCACTTCGGACGATTCAACCTGACCACCTCGATCTATGGCGCGTTCGGTCACGACAGCCACAATCCGATTGCGCAAGGCGCGCAGCGCATCAAGGCAGGATTTGCAGCATTCGAGCTGTCACGCGACTTCGACTGGATCCGGGTGCGCGCCAGCGGCGTATTTGCCACAGGCGACAGCAATCCGAACGATGGCCGCGCGACCGGCTTTGATGCAATCAACGAGAACCCCGATATCGCAGGTGCTGATACCAGCTTCTGGATCCGCCAGGCAATTCCGCTGATCGGCGGCGGCGGCGTGGCCCTGGTCGGTCCCAACGGCCTGCTGCCGGATCTGCGTTCTTCCAAGGACGAAGGGCAGTCCAACTTCGTCAATCCGGGTCTGGTGCTGCTTGGCATCGGTGCTGATGCGGACATCACCCCGACCCTGCGCATCCTCGGCAATGTCTCGCACCTGTCGTTTGCCAACACCAGCGTGCTGGAGGTCCTTCGTGCCCAGGCCAACATCTCGCACGATATCGGCGTCGACATCTCGACCGCGCTGCAGTACCGGCCGTTCCTGTCACAAAACATCGTCCTGTCCGCCTCGATCGCGGCCCTGCTGCCCGGAGACGGCTTCAAGGAGCTTTACAACACCGAGCATCTGGGTCTGCCTTATTCGGTCCTCTTCAACATGATCCTGCGTTACTGATGGGCACTTTCTTCTCAACACCACGTGTGCGGCGCCTGCTGAGCGCCGGGCTGTGTATCGGCCTGATGGGCCTGGCCGCCAGCGTGTCGCGCGGCACGCGATACGCCTCGTCCCAAGACACTACGCCAGCA
>CAZZVZ010000113.1:7563-8894 GCA_964657655.1 Gammaproteobacteria bacterium
AGACCGCCCGTGCGGCCGAGGAGATGCAGGCATCGGTGTTCAAGCCACCGGTGAGCGGCAGTGCTGCGCCGGCGCGCCAGACGCAGGCCGAGGCAGATGCAAAGTCGACCGGTTGCCTGACCTGCCACAGCAAGACCGACCAGCCGACCATGCACGCGAACCCGGGCGTGGTGCTCGGTTGCACCGACTGCCACGGCGGCAACGCCAAGGTGAGTGCCGCGGGTCTGAAGACCGATGAGGCCGGCTATCGCAGCGCGCTCGAAGCAGCGCACGTGGTGCCAAAGAACAAGGAAGCCTGGAACTGGCCATCATCGGCCAATCCGAAAGACAGTTTTGCGCTGCTCAACCGCGAAAGCGCCGAGTTCGTGCGCTTCGTCAATCCGGGCGATCTGCGCGTCGCGCGCGACGCCTGCGGAGCCTGTCACCTGCCCATCATCCAGGCCAGCGAGCGCAGCCTGATGGCAACCGGTGCCATGCTGTTTGGCGGCGCCTCCTACAACAACGGCATCCTGCCCTTCAAGCACTACATCCTGGGCGAGTCCTATGCCATCGGCCCGGACGGCACCAGCATCGGAGCTGCCATCAGCAATCCGGTCAAGCCCAACGACTTCATGACCTTCAAGGGCATCTTGCCATCACTGGTCCCGGTGCCGGCATGGGAAACCGTGGCACCTGCCGATATCTTTCGCGTGTTCGAGCGCGGCGGGCGCGTCATCAGCAGCCAGTTCCCTGAAATCGGCCAGCCCAATTCCTCCGGCGAACTGCAGGTCCTCGATGAACCGGGCCGGCCCGATATCCGCCAGTCCAATCGCGGTCCAGGCACCGGCAGCCGCATTGCGGTCCCGGTCATCAACCTGACCAAGACGCGCCTCAACGATCCGCACCTCTGGTTCCTCGGCACCAATGAGCAGCCGGGCGACTATCGCTCTTCGGGCTGCTCGGCGTGCCACACCATTTATGCCAACGATCGCGATCCGACGCATTCGTTTGGCTATGCGCAGTTCGGCAACAACGGCGAAAGCCAGAGTATTGACCCGACCATTCCGAAGAATGAGAGCGGCCATCCGCTGACACACAGCTTCACCCGTTCGATTCCTTCCTCGACCTGCATGGTGTGCCACATGCACCAGCCGAACGTGTTCGTGAACAGTTTCTACGGCTTCACCATGTGGGACTACGAGTCCGACGCGCCGGCCATGTGGCCAAAAGAACAGAAGTACATGACCGATGAGGAAAAGCGGGCGCACCTGAACCGCAATCCTGAAGAGGCGTCGCTGCACGGCAACTGGTCCGATCCGGAGTTTCTCAAGCACGTCAGCGAACTCAATCCG
>CAZZVZ010000114.1:0-8772 GCA_964657655.1 Gammaproteobacteria bacterium
ATGCTGCAGGCCCGGCCCGGCTGCTACTTCTTCTTGGGCAACGGCGACGGTAGCCATCGCGAAGACGGTCACGGCGAGGGGCCGTGCATGCTGCACAACCCGAGCTACGATTTCAACGACGATCTGATCCCAATCGGTGCGACTGTGTGGGTCCGACTGGTGGAGACCTACCTCAGGGCCTAGCGTGAAAGCGCTCGATGCGGAGATGGCCTCCCAGTTCGCGCGACTGGCCCAGCAAAACATCGCCGCTGAATACCCCAACAAGCTCGATCACCTGCTCGAGCACGCGGGCGAAACCAGCACGCCCAGGTCGCTGCACCCGGTGTTCTTCGGCAGCTACGACTGGCACTCGTCGGTGCACATGCACTGGCTGATGATCAGGCTCATCAGCCTTTATCCCCAGGCGCCCTTCGTCGACCGCGTCGCCTACCAGCTCGACACCCAGTTCACCGCCGCAAAAATCGCCGGCGAATGCGCTTACCTCAGACGCCATACCAGCCGCACCTTCGAGCGCACCTATGGATGGGCATGGCTTTTGGCTCTGCATGCAGAAGTGGTGGCACTCGCCCGCACCTTTTCGCGCGCGGCCGGCTGGGCCCAGCAACTGGCGCCGCTTGCCGGCATGTTCCGCCAGCGATTCTTCAATTTTCTGCCCTTGGCCGATTTTCCGATTCGAACCGGTACCCATCAGAACAGCGCCTTTGCGCTGCTGCTGACACGGCTCGCTGCACTTCAGACCGACGATCCAGCGCTGCTCGAGCTGATCGATGCCAAGGCGATCGAATGGTTCGGCACGCCACGCAGCTACCCCTGCTGGCTGGAGCCGCAAGGCAGCGATTTTCTGTCGGCCGGACTGGTCGAGGCAGCCTTGATGCAATCGGTTCTCGGTGACGGGTTTGAACGCTGGTGGGCCGCTTTTTCGCCAGGTGACGACGACCTGAACGTGTGGCTGACGCCAGTGCCGGTTTCAGACCGCAGCGACGCCCAGCTGTCGCATCTCGATGGTCTTAATCTGTCGCGTGCATGGTGTTTGAAGCGTCTTGCGATGCAACCCGGCAATCCGCACGCGGCAAGCTTTCAGGACGCTGCAGACCGGCATGTGGCCGCCAGCCTTTCCTATGTGCTCGAGGGTCACTATGTCGGCACACACTGGCTGGCAACATTCGCCACGCTCGCGCTATGCTCTGCCGTATCCGAGCGTCTCTAACCGCCCTGACCATGAAAACACTCGAGCAGCAACTGATCAAGTACGGCAGCTATCACCGCGATCGCCGCAATCTGGCGACGCATGTGATCGGCATTCCTCTCATCGTGTTTGCAGTGGTGGTGATGATGTCGCGTCCCGCCTGGTCGCTGCTGGCGGCGCTGCCTTTGTCGCCGGCCGCGGTGGCCTCGGCGCTCGCTGCTCTCTATTATCTGCGCCTTGATCTGCGCATCGGCGCGGTGATGAGCGCCTTCTTGCTGGCGTGCCTGCTGCTTGCAGCACCGATTGCCGCTGGGCCAACCGCCGTGTGGCTTTTCGGTGGCGTCGGGATTTTCGTGTTCGGCTGGGTGCTGCAATTCATCGGCCATCTCTACGAAGGCAGAAAGCCTGCCTTCGTCGACGATCTGATGGGACTCATCATCGGTCCGATCTTCGTTGTCGCCGAACTGGCGTTCATGTTTGGCATGCGCCAAGAACTGGCGCTTGCCATCGATGCTGCGATCGGGCCGTTGCATGGCGGCTCCAGAGGGTCTGTAACGCCCTGAGAACCGAGCTGAACTGGCGAGGCGGCGCGCCGCCTCGCCAGTTATTCGAGTGTGGTCGTGACGCTTGCGAACAGCGGAATCCTGTTTTCCTCGATGCCGTGGCAGGCAACACTTGAGCCGCCTTGAGCCGCCAGAAGAGCAGGCACCTGTTCCTTGCAACGCTGGTTGGCAAACGGGCAGCGCGGATGAAAGCTGCAGCCCGAAGGTGGCGACAAGGGATTGGGAACCTCGCCTGCAATCGGCACGCGCGCCTCGCCTTGCCGGTCGAGGTCGGGAATGACTTCGATCAGCATACGCGTATAGGGATGGAGCGGCCGGCTGAAGAGATTTTCCTTGGGCGCCATCTCGACGATCTTGCCGAGATACATCACGCCCACGCGATCGGCCACATGGCGCACCACGGCCAGGTTGTGCGAGATGAACAGATAGGTGAGACCGAGCCGCTGCTGCAGATCCTTCATCAGGTTGAGCACCTGGGCCTGCACCGAGACATCAAGCGCCGAGGTGGGCTCATCGCACACCAGGAAATCGGGTTCGGTGGCCAGGGCGCGCGCGATGGAAATGCGCTGGCGCTGGCCGCCTGAAAACTGATGCGGAAACTTGGACTGGTCGTGACGCGACAGACCGACCTGTTCGAGCAGGTCGCCAACCCGCTGTTTGAGCGTGGCGCTGTCCTTGGCGACATCAAGACGGTGAACGCCGAGCGGCTCGGCAATGATGCGGCCGACGCGCCAGCGCGGATTCAGGCTCGCGTACGGATCCTGGAAGATCATCTGGACACGACGCCTGAGGGAACGCCCCTCGGGCTTTGCCAGGACCGAAACGGGCTGTCCTTCGATGTCGATCGAGCCGCCCGACAGGCCATACAGGCCAACCAGCAGTCGCGCGACGGTCGACTTGCCGCAGCCGGATTCACCCACCAGGCCAAGCGTCTCACCACGATAGAGATCGAAGGACACGCCGTTGACGGCGTGCAGCAGCACGCGCGGCTTACGCTCCAGCACGCGATTGAGCCAGGGCGGCGACACGTCGAACACGCGCTCGGCATCGCGCACCGCCACCAGCGGCACCCGAGGCGCGGTTGCGTCTTGCGAAGCGGCTGCGAGTTGACTCATACGACCACGGCCTGCTCTTCCGCCACATTGCTGGCATCGCTTGCGAGCAGCCAGCAGGCGGCGCTGGTCGCTGCACCTGGCATCAGTTCAGGCCGCTCCTTGCTACAGCGCTCAAAGGCACGCGGACAGCGCGGGTGATAGGGACAGCCCGCCGGTATGGCATTCAGGCGCGGCATCGATCCGTCGATCTGCGACAGGCGTGGCGCATCGCTCTTCATGGATGGGATCGAGCCCATCAGTCCGATGGTGTAGGGATGACTGGGGCGATGGATCACGTCGCCGACCGGGCCGATCTCGACCACGCGTCCGGCATACATCACGGCCACCCGATCGGCACACTCGGCGATGACACCCATGTCGTGCGTCACCAGCATGACCGCTGTGCCGCGATCGTGTCCGAGCTTCTTCAGCAAGGCAATGATCTGGGCCTGAATCGAGACGTCGAGGGCTGTGGTCGGCTCATCGGCGATGATCAGTTGCGGATCAGCCGCGAGTGCCAGTGCAATCACCACACGCTGGCGCATGCCGCCGGAAAACTGATGCGGATAATGATCGATGCGTTCGCGTGCGGCAGGAATGCCCGTCGATTCGAGCAGTTCGATGGCACGCTGACGTGCTTCTCTCGTGGTGCCGCCCAGATGGGTCTGGATGGTCTCGATCAGCTGGCGGCCGATCGACACCAGCGGGTTGAGCGCGGTCAGGGGATCCTGAAAAATGGCGCCGATCTTGCGACCGCGAACCAGCCGCATGGCGTCTTCGCGCAGGTTGTCGATGCGCTCGCCTGCGAGCGTGATCTGGCCGCCGGCGATGCGCCCGGGTGGTTCGAGCAGGCCGATGATGGCAGCCCCGGTGAGCGACTTGCCGGCGCCCGATTCACCCACCACGCCCAGCACTTCGCCCTTGGCGATCGAGACCGATACGTCATCGATCGCCGTGAGAGTACCGCGCCGCGTTGGAATCTCAACGCGCAGATGCGACACCTCAAGCAACGTTCCCGTCATCGAGCAGCGAGCGTGACCGGGTTCACCAGGAAGCTGCTGGCGCTGGCGTGCGGCGCGAGCCCCGCCTTTTTCATTTCCTCGGCGGCATTGCAGCCGCCCACCGGGCGCGTGTCTTCCAGCACCAGATCCCAGTCCTGGGTCAGGTTGTTGGCACGGTCGGCGGCAAAGTAATACTCGGTGCAAGGCAGGATCGCGACCGGATAGGTCTTTTGCACGGAAACCGAAAAACTGCCTGCAGGCGGCGCCGAGAACACCACCATGTGCTGACCGGGCGTGACCGGCATGCGGCGCTCATCGGTGCGGTACTCGCCGTCGACGGCCACCACCACCACGCGATAGCGCGCCAGATGGGTGCGTTCGATCACCCGGTCATTGTCGATATAGGACTGCGGCGCCGCAACACAGGCGCCCAGACGGGCACAGGTTCCGATCGTCATGGCGGTTCGAATCATGATGGCTCCTTCGAAATTGACTACTGCAGCTTGGGATTGAGCGCGTCGCGCAACCAGTCGCCCAGCAAGTTCACCGATAGAACAAGCATAACCAGGGCCAGCCCCGGGAAAACCGTGATCCACCACTCCCCGGAATAAAGATATTTATTGCCGTTGTCGATCAGCGTGCCAAGCGACGGTCGCGTCGGTGGTGCGCCGACACCCAGGAAACTGAGCGTCGCCTCGGTGATGATGGCCGTGGCAATCTGCACGGTCGCGAGAATCAGCACCGGTCCGACCACGTTGGGCAGCACGTGCTTGAAAAGAATTGCGATGCGATTGACACCGATGACACGCGCCGCGAGCACATAGTCGCGGCCCTTCTCGACCAGGGTCAGGCCGCGCACGGTACGCGCGTACTGCACCCAGCCAGACGCAGTGATGGCGGCGATCAGCACCACGAAGGCCAGCAGGTCGCTCGATCCCTTGGGCAGGGCGACCCGCAGCAGACCATTCACGAGCAGCGCGATCAGGATGGCCGGAAACGACAACTGCACGTCGGCCACACGCATCACGAAGGCGTCGATGCGTCCACCCGCGTAGCCAGATACCAGTCCCAGTGCGACCCCGATCAGCATCGACAGGACCACCGACACGAACCCGATCAGGAGCGAGATGCGCGTGCCGAACATCACAGCCGACAGGATGTCACGCCCCTGCTCGTCTGTGCCGAGCAGATAGCGCCTGTCGCCGCCCTCGATCCAGGCAGGCGGCTGACGCGCGTCGATCAGGTCGAGCGTTGCCAGATCAAGCGTATTGTGGGGCGCGAGCCAGGACGCAAAGACCGACGCGATCAGGAGAATCAAGACCACGAGCGTGGCCAGCATGGCGACCGGCGAGCGCCTGAACTGATAGCTGAAGTCGCTATCCCAAAGCCGGAACAGGCGTCCGCGTGGCGCTGCTGACTGCGCAGCGGCCGGAGCGAGTGGCGGCGTGCTCACAGCCGCCACCTGGCGCGCTTGCCGGCAGCGGATGCGGCCTGCCGGTGCGCGCCTGTGGTCACTGCTTGACCGTGACCCAGCGTAGTGCCAGATCGTTGGTCGGCAGCTGGACCAGACTGACATTCTTGCGAACGCCCCAGGCGAGCGCCTGCTGATGCAGCGGAATATGGCCGATGTCGTCCTGGTGCAGCTTCATCGCCTCATCGATTTCTGCGGTGCGCTTGGCATCATCGGTTTCCGACTGGATCTTGGTGATCAGGTCATCGACCTTGGCATTGCTATAGGCTCCAAGGTTGAACTGGCCCTGACCGCCATCGCCGGGCGAGGCCACGATCGAATACAGGGTGTCGTGTGCGTCGATGGTGGACGGCGTCCAGCCGAGCATGTAGAAGGATGTGTCGCGCGACAGGATCTTGGGGAAATAGGTGGCCTTCGATTCCGCCACCAGATCGATCTTGATGTTGACCTTGGCCAGCATGGAGGCCACCGCCTGGCAGATCTCGGCGTCATTGACGTATCGGTCGTTCGGACAGTTCATGCGTACCGAGAAACCGTCGGCGTAGCCTGCTTCTGCGAGCAGTTTCTTGGCGGCTTCGAGGTCGTAGGGCAGGCGCTTGTTGAGCGCCGCATCAAAGCCGTGCACGCCCGGCCCGATCATCAGCGCCGTGGGCGTCGAGGCGCCACGCATCACCTTGGACTTGATGGTTTCCACGTCGATGGCCTGATAGAAGGCCTGGCGCACGCGACGATCCTTGAAGGGATTCTTGCCCTTCACGCTCGAGTACAGTAACTCGTCGCGCTTTTGGTCCATGCCAAGGAAGATGGTTCTGATCTCGGGCCCCTGCAGCACTTCGAGGTTGGGTGCTGCGTTGATGCGCGCGATATCCTGTTGCGGCACCGGCTCCATCTCGTCGATCTCGCCCGACAACAGTGCAGCCACGCGTGTGGCCGCATTGCCGATCGGCGTGAACACGGCGGTGTCGACGTTGCCTTCGATCTTGCCCCAGTAATGCGGATTGCGGATCAGGACCGTCTGGGTCCCCGGGTCGCGTGACTTGAGCATGTAGGGTCCGGTGCCGTTTTCCTTGAAGGACGCGGTATTTTCGATGCCCTTCCTCTTGTCAACCGGCTTCTCGGCGCGATTTGCGACGCACCATTTCTTGCTGAAGATGAACCAGCGTGAAAACACGTTGGGCAGAATCGGATACGGGCCGTCGGTCACGAAATCGAGGGTGTAGTCATCGATCTTGTGGATTTCCTTGACCTTGCCGACGTAGGTCTTGACGTCCGAGCCTTCGCCCTTGGCGCGCTCATAGGAGAAGATCACGTCGTCGGCATTAAAAGGTGTGCCGTCGTGGAAGGTCACGCCCTTTCTCAGATTGAAGCGCCACACGGTCGGTGCGGTCTGCTTCCAGTCGGTGGCGAGCGCCGGGATCAGTTTCAAGTGCTGGTCGTACTGCACCAGGCCCTCGTACATGTTGTTGTCGAACGCCAGCTGCAGCGATTCGTTGAGCGAGTGCGGATCCATCGACAGTGCGTCGCCCTGGTCGGCAAACTTGAACACCACGTCTGCCAGCGCCGCGTGGCTCATGGCGAGCGCGGCGACGGTGGTCACGGCCAGTGCACGTAACTTCATTTGATACCCCCTATTTGGAACATAACGGAGCCCGGCCGTGTTACAGCGGCAGCGAGCGCTCGACGATGGCAGCGAACATGGCGCTGCCAAGCGGGATCACAGCGTCGTTGAAATCATAACGCGTATTGTGCAAGAAACAGCCGGACTCGGCGCCCCCCTGACCGAGCCTGAAGTAGGCACCCGGCCGGGCTTCGAGCATGAAAGAGAAGTCCTCCGAGCCCATTGATGGCTCCATGTTGCGCACCACATGCTCGGCGCCCACCAGCTGCTCGGCCACTTCGGCGGCCAGTATCGCCTCGCGCTCTGAATTGATGGTCGCGGGATACATCCTGCGGTAATTGATGGTCGCGCTCGCACCGAATGCGGCAGCGATCGACTGCACCACCTCGTTCAGACGTTTTTCCACCAGGTCCTGGGTGCTGGCGCGAAAGGTCCTGACCGTGCCTGTCAGGCGCGCTTCGCCCGGGATCACGTTCATGGCCGCCAGATCGCCGCTTTGCACCGCGCACACGCTGACCACGGCTGAGTCGAGCGGGCTGACATTGCGGCTCACGATGCTTTGCGCCGCGGTGATGATATGGGCTGCCACCAGCACCGGATCGATGGTCATGTAGGGATGCGCACCATGGCCGCCACGCCCGGTGATGTGGACCTCGAAGCGGTCGGCCGCCGCCATCATCGGACCATTGTTGATGCCAATGGTGCCAGGCGGCATGCTCGGCCAGTTGTGCATGGCATACACCGTCTGACAGTCGAAACGCTCGAACAGGCCATCTTCGATCATGGCCCGGGCACCGGCGAAGCCTTCCTCACCCGGCTGGAAAATCAGGTGCACCGTGCCGTCGAAATTGCGCGTTTCAGCCAGATAGCGGGCCGTCCCGAGCAGCATGGTGCTGTGGCCGTCATGGCCGCAGCCGTGCATGCGCCCGGGGATGGTCGAGCGGTGCTCGAACTGGTTGTCTTCCTTCATCGGCAGCGCATCCATGTCGGCGCGCAGTCCGATGGTGCGCCCGCTGCCGTCGCTCCTGCCCCTGATGACACCGACCACGCCGGTCTGCCCGATGCCCGAATGGGTCTCGATGCCAAGGCGCTTGAGCGCCTGTTCGATCACACCTGCTGTCCTGACTTCCTCGAAACCGAGTTCCGGATGGGCGTGCAGATCGCGGCGAAAGGCGGTCAGCTCGGCGTGAAAGGTCGCGATATGGTCGATCGGCGAAGGCACCAGCAGGGCTTGGTTAATGATTTTTCTCAGTGCGCAGCGCTGCTGCGCTCGATTCGAAGACGCGGGTCAACCACGAAATAGAGCAGGTCGACCGCCAGATTGATGAGCACGAAGATCAATGCGATCAGGCATAAATAGGCGGCCATCACCGGCACGTCGGCAACATTGACCGACTGGATGAAGAGCAGCCCCATGCCCGGCCACTGGAACACGGTTTCGGTGACGATGGCAAAGGCAATGATGCCGCCCAGCTGCAGGCCGGTGATGGTGATTACCGGCACGAGCGTATTGCGCAGCGCGTGGCCGAAATGGATCGCGCGGGTGGTCAGACCGCGTGCGCGGGCAAACTTGATGTAGTCGGTGCGCAGCACTTCGAGCATCTCGGCGCGCACCAGGCGCAGGATCAGGGTCAGCTGGAACAGGCTCAAGGTGACTGCGGGCATGATCAGATGCTTCAAGCCATCGAGCGTCAACAGGCCCGTGCTCCAGGGGCCGACCATGGTGACGGTGCCACGCCCGTAGGCTGGCAGCCAGTTCAGTTCCACCGCGAAAATCAGGATGAACAAGATGCCGATCAGAAAAGTGGGCAGCGACACTCCCAGCAGCGAAAGCGCCAG
>CAZZVZ010000115.1:0-8772 GCA_964657655.1 Gammaproteobacteria bacterium
CAGCTGACCATGCCGAGCGCCGTGTTCTACGACAGCGAAGACGGCACCAGGCTCTATGGCCGTGCCGCCATCAAGGCCTACGTCGATGGTCACCCAGGTCGGCTGATGCGCTCCCTGAAAAGCATTCTTGGCTCGGCCCTGATCGAAGAGACCACTCAACTGGGCGATGGCATCGCTTTGCGCTATATCGACGTGGTTGCGGGGTTCCTCAAGCAGCTCAAGGATCGCGCCGAGCAGGCGCATCAGGACACGCTCGAGCAGGTGGTGCTTGGACGACCGGTGTACTTCGTCGATGACGACAGCATCGCCGACCAGCGCGCTGAGCAGGCGCTCGGAGACGCGGCACGCAGCATCGGTTTCAAGGAAGTCTCTTTTCAATTCGAGCCGATCGCCGCGGCGCTGAATTACCAACAGCGTCTGACCAGTGTCAAGACGGTGCTGGTGGCCGATATCGGTGGCGGAACCTCTGACTTCACCGTGATGCGCCTTGGTGCGCCCAACAGCAGGCGTGAGCCGCATCAGGTGCTCGCCAGCCACGGCGTGCATATCGCCGGCACCGACTTCGATCAGCGCGTGGAGCTCGAAGCCATCATGCCCAGTCTCGGCTTTCGCTCGAAAACGCCCGAGGGCCGCGAAGTCCCCAACCGCATCTACTACGATCTCGCCACCTGGCATTTGATCAACGGTGTGTATGCGCCGCGTCGCGCCGCCGAGCTGCGCGCCATGAAACACTTCTACGCCGATCAACGCTTTCATGAGCGCCTCCTCAAGAGCATCGAACAGCGCCTCGGGCACCAGCTGGTGGCGCGCGCCGAACAAGCCAAGATCGATCTGTCGCTCACCGCCCAGTCGACGCTCGACCTGTCTGAAGTGGAGACTGGATTGCTGCTTGACTACTCGCAGCAGCAGCTGGCTGATCATCTGGCAGGACCGCTGGCGCTGATCGTGGCGGCTGCGCGGGAAACGGTGCGCCGTGCCGGCATCGATGACACCGACATCGACACCCTCTATTTCACCGGCGGCTCGACCGGACTGCGGCTGTTGGCAGAGGTCCTGACCTGCGCCTTTGGCAACGCCGAGGCAGTCCATGGCGACCGCTTCGCAAGTGTTGCCAGTGGCCTTGGTATCGAAGCCGAACGGCGCTACGGACCAATACCCGCAACCTAGGGATTCCTCTCTTCGATTCGGGCTGGTTCTCAGGCATACTCTGGCGCGCACGAAAGGTCGTCTCGAAGGCCGCTCGTCAGAGGTCGCCGGCCAGCCAAAAAAAGAACTTATCCGGAGGAGCACCATGAGAACTTCATTTGCGCTGTTTGCCACGCGCGCTGCATTTGGCCTGCTGATGGCTGGCTGTTCTGCAGCAGCCATGGCGCAGGACATCCGCATTGCCCATGTCTACAGCAAGACCGGGCCGCTCGAGGCCTATGGCAAGCAAACGCAGACCGGCCTCATGCTCGGACTCGATTACGCCACCGGCGGCACCATGATGGTCAATGGCCACAAGATCGTGGTCATCGAAAAGGATGATCAGGGCAAGCCCGATATCGGCAAGACGCAGTTGACCTCGGCTTACGCCGACGACAAGGCCGACATCGCAGTCGGTCCGAGCTCTTCGGGTGTAGCGCTCGCCATGCTGCCGGTCGCGCAGGAATACAAGAAGATCCTGCTGGTCGAGCCGGCGGTGGCCGACTCGATCACGGGCGACAAGTGGAACCGCTACATCTTTCGCACCGGCCGCAACTCATCTCAAGATGCCATCTCCAACGCGGTAGCGCTCGACCAGCCCGGCACATCGATCGCCACACTGGCGCAGGACTATGCCTTCGGGCGCGATGGCGTCAAGGCCTTCAAGAGCGCATTGAAAAATGCCAAGGTGGTCGATGAGGAGTACCTGCCCACCAACACCACCGACTTCACCGCCGGGGCACAGCATCTGTTCGACGCGCTCAAGGACAAGCCTGGCCGCAAGGTGATCTTCATCATCTGGGCGGGTGCTGGCAACCCGTTCAAGATTGCCGACCTCGATCCCAAGCGTTACGGTATCGAGATCGCCACTGGCGGCAACATCCTCGAAGCGATGAAGGCCTACAAGGCGTTTCCCGGCATGCAGGGCGCGACCTACTACTACTTCGGTATCCCGAAGAACCCCGCCAATACCTGGCTGGTGGCGGAATCCTACAAGCGCTTCCAGGCCCCGCCTGATTTCTTTACGGCCGGCGGCATGAGTGCTGCCATGGCAATCGTCGAAGCGCTCAAGAAGACCGGCGGCGACACCCATACCGACAAGCTGATCGCGACCATGGAGGGCATGTCGTTCGACACGCCCAAGGGCAAGATGACGTTCCGCAAGGAAGACCATCAGGCGATGCAGTCGATGTACGCGTTCAAGATCAAGGTCGATCCTGCGTTCGAATGGGGCGTGCCTGAACTGACGCACGAGATCACGCCGGCCGAGATGGATGTGCCGATCATGAACAAGCACTGACAGCGCAGCGCACGCCGGCCCGGGACGATTGTCGTGAGTCTTGTGACCGAAGGTCTGAGCGTGCGCTTTGGTGGTCACACTGCGGTCGATCAGGTCAGCGCCACTTTCCTGCCCGGCACCCTGACTGCCATCGTCGGTCCAAACGGTGCCGGCAAGACCACTTTCTTCAATCTCATCTCAGGCCAGATCCGCGCCAGCGCAGGACGGGTGACACTCGACCATCTGGATCTGTCCGCGGCCTCGCCATCCGAGCGGACCCGGCGCGGGCTCGGCCGCGCTTTTCAGCTGACCAATCTTTTCCCCAACCTCACCGTCTTCGAAAATGTGCGTCTTGCGGTGCAGGCCCAGGCCCGCGTCGGCATGGCGATGTGGCGCCTCTGGAGCAGCGACAAGCTGTTGATCGCACGCACCGAGGAGATCTTGCACCAGGTGTCGCTTGATTCGAAGAGCGGCCAGCGCGCTGCCGTGCTGACCCACGGTGATCAACGCAAACTCGAAGTGGCCCTCCTGATGGCGCTGCGTCCGCGCGTGTTCATGTTCGACGAGCCAACCGCGGGCATGAGTGTCGACGAAGTGCCGGTCATCCTCGATCTGATCAAGCGTCTGAAGCAGGACACCAGCAACATCGTGCTGCTGGTGGAACACAAGCTCGACGTGGTGCGCGAGCTGGCCGATCGCATCATCGTGCTGCATCAGGGGCGCCTGGTGGCCGATGGCGAGCCTGCCACGGTGATTGCATCGAGCGTGGTGCAAGAAGCCTATCTGGGCGTGGTCGCGCCGCTTGCGGGCGAGGCGGCATGAGCCAGGACATCAACCGGGCCACCGGCCAGAATCTGCCAGACGCTTCAGGCACACGTGCGCCGGCACTGCTGCTCGAAGGCGTGCATACCCATATCGGTGCCTATCACATCCTGCACGGCGTCGACCTCGAGGTGCCACAGGGCTCTGTCACGCTGCTGCTGGGACGCAATGGCGCCGGCAAGACCACCACGCTGCGCACCATCATGGGCCTGTGGCGCGCCTCGGCCGGACGCATCCTGATGCAAGGCGAGGACATTACCGGGCTCGCGACACCAGCCATCGCGCGCAGGCGCATCGGCTACGTGCCCGAGACCATGGGGATCTTCTCGGATCTGACGGTGGCAGAGAACATGACGCTGGCAGCGCGTCACGCGGCCCGCACTGCAGCCATCGACAGCACGCGCCTGGAATGGATTTTCTCGATGTTTCCGGCCTTGAAGAAATTCTGGCATCACCCGGCGGGTCTGCTATCGGGTGGCCAAAAGCAGATGCTGGCCATCGGCCGCGCCCTGATCGAGCCGGCAGATGTTCTCATCATCGATGAGCCGAGCAAGGGCCTCGCGCCTGCCATGGTGCTGCGCATGCTAGAAGCGTTTCAGACAGTCAAGGCAACCAACACCACCTTGCTGCTGGTGGAACAGAATTTTCATTTTGCCAGGACGCTTGGCGACCATGTCGCGGTGATGGACCAGGGCCAGATCGTCTACCGCGGCACCATGAGTCAATTGGCCGAAGACGCTGACCTGCAGCAGCGTCTGCTCGGCCTGTCACTCGATACCCATCAATGAGCCAGGTTTCACACAGCAGCGCTGACGACGCGGCGCTCAGGCGCGCGCCACTCGACTGGCGTCCCCTGCTGCTGGTGCTGGCCATCATGCTGCTGGCGCTGCCTTTGGTGCATTCCGCTTCGACCTGGGTCACGCTCACCATTGCAGGCCTTGCAATGGGCATGATCGTGTTTATTGCGGCCTCCGGTCTGACGCTGGTGTTTGGTCTCATGGATGTGCTCAACTTCGGGCACGGCATTTTCATCAGTCTTGGCGCTTTCGTGGCCGCATCGGTGATCGCTGCCTTGCACGGCCTGATGCAAAGCGATCTGCTGTTAAACAATCTTGTGGCGGTGCTTTGTGCCATGGGCGCGGCAGCGCTTGCCGCCGCGCTGCTTGGCATCGTCTTTGAGCGCGTCATCATCAGGCCGGTGTACGGTCAGCATCTCAAGCAGATTTTGATCACCACCGGCGGTCTCTTGATCGGCGAAGAACTGATCAAGGTGTTCTGGGGTCCGCAGCAGCGCTCGCTCGAGCTGCCCTCCCGGCTGCAGGGCGCGCTGATCTTCGGCGACGCGGCCATCGAGAAGTACCGCATCTTCGCCGTGGTGCTGGGCGTGCTGATTTTCTTCTGCCTTTGGATCGTTCTGACGCGCACCAAGATCGGCCTTCTGGTGCGCGCCGGAGTGGAAGATCGCGAAATGGTCGAGAGCCTTGGCTATCGCATCCAGCGTCTTTTCGTTGGCGTTTTCGTGGCAGGTGCGGCACTGGCCGGCGCGGGTGGCATGCTATGGGGGCTGTACCAGCAAACCATCACGCCCAACCTCGGCGCCAAGCTCAACGTACTGATCTTCATCGTCATCATCATCGGTGGTCTCGGTTCTGTCGGCGGCTCGTTTGTCGGTGCGATTCTGGTCGGATTGATCGCCAACTACGCCGGATTCATCGCGCCCAAGGTGGCGCTGTTCTCCAACATCTTGCTGATGCTGCTGATTCTGATGTGGCGTCCGAGCGGTCTGTATCCGGTGAAAAAGGCATGAGGCTCGCACTGCTTTCCAAAGACCGCATTGGCAGCCGCGCGCTCGCAGCGATCCTGATCGGCATCGTCGGCGGGGTGCTGGTCACGCCGTTTGCGTTTCACGGCGCTACGCCGCTCAACGTGGCGGCCAACATCGCGATATCAACGGTGCTGGTGGCAAGCTTCGATCTGCTGCTCGGCTACACCGGCATTGTCTCTTTCGCCCAGACCATGTTCTTTGGCATCGGCGCCTACGGTGTGGCGATGTCGGCCACCAGGTGGCCCTCGAGCTGGCTGGGACTTCTGGCTGGGGTGCTGCTGGCGTTGCTGCTATCGAGCCTGTTGGCGCTTCTGATCGGACTGTTCAGCTTGCGCGTGCGCGCGCTGTTCTACGCCATGATCACTTTGGCGGTGGCAAGCGCTTTCCAGACACTCGTCTCGCAGCTGTCGGAATATACCGGCGGTGAAGACGGGCTGTCCTTTTCCCTGCCGGATCTGCTCTCGCCGGGCACCGAATTGCTGGCAGATCCCGTGTGGGGCGTGAGCGTCAACGGCAAGTTGCTGTGTTTCTATCTGATCGTGCTGACCTCGGCGCTGCTGTTCTTGCTGCTGCTTCGCATCGTCAACTCGCCATTCGGCCGGGTGCTGCAGGCAATTCGGGAAAATGATTTCCGGGCTGAGGCGCTGGGCTACAAGACGGTGGTGTACCGCTCCTTGTCCAATGTCGTGTCAGCCATCTTTGCCACCCTGGCGGGCGCCATGCTGGCCCTGTGGCTCGGCTATAACGGTCCGGACACGTCGCTCTCCTTTGACGTCATGGTGAGCCTGCTCCTGATGACGGTGATTGGCGGCATGGGCACCATGTACGGTGCACTGATTGGGGCCGCGTTATATACGCTGGCCCAGACCTATCTGCAGGAACTGATGAAAGTGGCAAGCCAGTCGGCCGCCGGATTGCCGGGCATCGGGCCGACGCTCGGAGAACTGCTGTCGCCGGATCGCTGGCTGTTGTGGCTCGGCGTCCTGTTCGTCCTGTCGGTCTACTACTTCCCCAACGGCGTGGTCGGACGTCTGCGTCATCAAAAGCGGCTGCCTGGCATTTGATCCGGTCGCACCATTAACCTTGCGACCGGTAAAGGTCAAGTGCGCTCATCACGCGCGGCTTTCCAGCAACGCTCAGAATCCCCGGCCAACGGAAAATTGTCATTGCAGCGCTGCGGTTTGCTAAGCTGGCGCAAAAAAACATGTAGCACCACGACAACCTTCTGGGGATTAGATGTTGAGATTGATCGCGCTTGGGATTCTCGCCACGCTGCTGACGGCATGCACGCCATTTTCGGTTCGAACCGCGTGGCTTCCCGAAGAAAGGGCCAAGATCAAGGCGATCGATACCGAAGTCATCGTCGTGCAGGACGAGATCCTGGTTGATGTGGTCGCCGCCAACGCCGGCGTCGGGATGAAGAACAATGGTGGATTGATTGCTCTGGCGCTGAACAACATCGAGACCAACTCGCGTGTCCAGCAGTCGCAAAAGGCCATGGGATCGTTCTACGAGACGATCGAGGACGTCGACTTCAGGACCGATTTCGGCGTGCGCCTGCAAGAACAGCTGAAAAACTATCCGATCAGGATCAACAGCGTCGAGATGACGCCCCGGCAGATGTCGCAGGAGCAGATCAAACAGCGCACCAGCGCGCTGTCGCCAGACCAGGCGCTGCTGATCATCGTGCCGCGCTACACCCTGACCATGGATTACCGTTGCCTGAACACGACCGCGTCCATTTCCCTTTGGACCAACAGCGGCGGCGACAAGGCGGTGCATCGCGGCGTCTTGTTCTATCAGTCAAAGCCGCTCGGGCCTGGCGGCCCACCGTCGCTGGCCTTATGGGCGCAAGACAACGGCGCCGCATTTCGCGCAGCGCTCGATGAATCGGAACGCGAGGTATCAAAGCTGGTCGTGCTCGACACTGAGGTTCCGCAGTCGCTGCCCCCAGACGATGGCAAGCAGCAGACCTTTCCTTTCAACGGCGCGCTCAAGGCGGCTGCGATCAAGGGTCAGTTGATCAGGGAAACGCCTGAGCGTTTGATCATCATGAGCAGTGTCGGCGAATTGGTCTCGATCCCGCGCGTCGCGGCGCCTTAAGGAGTTGTCGTGAAAGCAGCTGTAATCCGCCTGTTGGCCGCATCGCTGGCATTGCTTTGTCTCGTTTGCAGCGCTGCCGTAGCGGCGCAAACACCGCCCGTGCTCAAGTACGACCGCAAGGTGCGCGATCACCTGCTCAGGCGCGAAGACGGGGCTTGTCCACTCAACATGGTGCGGGTGGTCGATGCGCGGCCCAACAAGGACACCATTGGAGAATCATTTTCTGGCGCTCTGCTGTCGCCTGACATCAGTCAATGGGTGACGGACGGCATGCTTGATCTCAAGAGCTACGGCGAGCCGGTGACCCTCGTCAGCCAGGACGCAGTGCCAGACAATGGCCTGTTGCTCAAAGCCAGAGTGACGCGCAGCTATCTCTGGCAGATCGGCGGCAAAATGTTCAGCATGCTGGCCCTCAAGGTGCAGATCATCGGCAAGGACGGCGTCTTGGAAGACAAGACCTATCGCGCGCACGGCGACAAGGCGCTCGAGACCAGTGTCGAAGGCGATGCTGGCAGCACCTTGAATTACGCCATCAACAACCTGCTGCCTGTCATGGCACAAGACATGGCAGCACTTTGCAAGGGCGAGCACGTGGAACACTATTCATATGCCGGTTCCGAATATCTGCCGCCGAGGAAAACACCGGACGGGCAGAAATAGCCCCATTTCTGGCTGTGAACGCGGTTGCTGAATCCATTTGGCAACAGCCTGCGTAATAAAACAGGGGCGCACCGTGATTGTGTGCCCTGTTCCCTGTCGCACAGCATTTCTCCAAAAGTGCTGATTGGCCCGCGTCTTCTTCCCCTGGACGCGGGCCTTTTTTATTCTCTGATGAGAGCCCCGGCGCTCGCCACAAAAGGCAATTAATTCAGCGAGTTATGGCCTTCTACAAGGACTGGCTGGGGGTGCGCCAGGCTTGCCCCCTGGCCAGATTGATGCCCATCACTGCAAGCCATAAGCTGATCAACACTTCACCCACCGGGCACGGAAACAAGATGTAGGGGAAGACGCGTGCCTCGAGCGTCGGCGACACGAAGCTGATGAAGCTCTGGCTCAGATAGCAAAAACCGGATATTCCATAGAGCACCGCGATGATGCGCGGCATGAAGCCGGATCGGAACACCAGCAAGCCGCCCAGCAGTTCGTCGATGCCGTAGAAGGCAAAGGAAATCAGGAATCCGGCGTTCTCGAGCTGCAATGCCTGGTAGGTCAGGCCTTTCATCTGATCCGGGCTCAGGCTGCTGAGCGTCGCGCGATCTGCCAGCACACTGAGCGGCACGTAGGCCAGCACCAGATCCAGGCTCTCGATCGCGGTCCCGACCAGCCCTGACGCCATGATGATTCCCGCCACGACCAGACTGACGCGTCTGAAAATCAGAAAAAAGATGATTTCGCCGGCAACGTTGCAGAGCAACAGCACCAGGTGCGCGGCAAAACCGAGCCTGAACAGTGACTCGTGAGTCTGCAGGTTGGCGAGCGTTTGCCCCGCATCGCCTGCCATGAAGATGACATTGCGGACGTAGCCCATGTCGAATGCACCGGTCGCGATTCCGATCAG
>CAZZVZ010000116.1:0-6652 GCA_964657655.1 Gammaproteobacteria bacterium
GGATAATGCCGAGCGACTGCCCCTCGAGCACCGGAAATTCACTTGCCCCGAAGTCGAGCACGATGTGGTGCGTTTCGCTGGCAAAGCCGCTCTCGGTGCAGTTGAGATTGCCAACCACCACGGCGGTCACCGGATTCTTGACGCCGTACAGGTTGGTGCGTGGCGCAGCAGCCGAATCAGGCGCCCGCAACGCGCCGTTGCCGACCACCACCGGCGATGCATCAAGCAAGGTACCGGCAGCCATGGCAGCCGGAATGGCATCGCTTGCGCCCTCCTCACCCAGCTCCAGTGCGATCTCCTGCGGACTCAGCTCGGTCGGCAGCGCCTCCCAGCCGAACTGCTCCTCGATACTGTAGACATGTGCGACGGGCACGGTACGCCAGTTATCGATCGAGCCGGTAGGGCATGGCGAGATGCACGCCATGCAGCCGTTGCACGTGTCGGCCCGCACCACGTAGTTGTTGTCGTCATGCGTGATGGCGCCGACCGGGCAGGTGGCCTCGCAGGTATTGCAGCGAATGCAGATCTCCGGATCGATCAGGTGCTGCTTGACGATGCTTGATCTCTGTTCGGCGATCATGGCGTGGCGACTAGCTGAAACGGACGTATTCGAAATCGATCGGCTGGCGATTGATGCCCAGATTTGGCGGCGCGATCCAGCCGGCAAACTTCCCGGGTTCCACCACCCGTCCCATGAGCGAGGCGACAAAGGCGAAGTCGGCTGGTGTCGGCAACCATTCGTCCTTGCGTGCCGCCCACTCGGTCTCGCTCACCACCTTGCCATCGGGCGACATGCGGATGCCGGCCAGGGCGCCAATCTGGCGATTGAAGGCCTTGTGCGGCACGACCATGCGGGTCGGGATGCCCGCCTTCTCGAGAACCTTGTTCCAGCGCCCGACACCTGCGACCGAGTCCTTGATGAAATCGTCGCGCAGGACCTCGTTCAAACCGTTGAGCATCGGCACGTCCTTTTCGACCAGCTGGCCATCCTTGACCTCCAGCACCTTGTAGGTCTGCCCATTCAGCTGGTGATCATCGGCGCGCTTACTCTCCTCGTAGCGCCCTTTCAGGCCGGAGCTGTAGAAGGTTGCCGCATTACTTGACTGGTCGGCACCGAACAGGTCGATGGTGACGCTGTAATGAAAATTGAGATAGCGCTGGATCGTGCCGAGGTCGATCGCGCCGGCATTGCGGATGGTCTGGGCGTCATCGCTTTGCAACTCGTTCATGACCGTAGCAGTGCGCGCGATGACTCGCGACACGCCGCTCTCACCCACAAACATGTGGTGCGCTTCTTCGGTCAGCATGAACTTGGTGGTGCGGGCCAGCGGATCGAAGGCACTCTCGGCGAGGGCGGAGAGCTGGAACTTGCCATCGCGGTCGGTGAAGTAGGTGAACATGAAAAATGCCAGCCAGTCCGGCGTCTTCTCGTTGAAAGCGCCCAGAATGCGCGGATTGTTCTCGTCGCCGGAACTGCGCTGCAGCAGCGAATCGGCCTCTTCGCGCCCATCGCGCCCGAAATATTTATGCAGCAGATAGACCATGGCCCACAGATGACGCCCTTCCTCGACATTGATCTGGAACAGGTTGCGGAGGTCATACATGCTCGGCGCAGTAAGCCCCAGGTGACGCTGCTGTTCAACTGATGCGGGCTCGGTGTCGCCTTGTGTGACGATGATGCGACGCAGATTGGCGCGGTGCTCGCCAGGCACATCGCTCCACGCCTTTTGACCTTTACTTTCGCCGAAATGGATTTGCCGGTTGGCATCGCCTGGGTTGAGAAAGATGCCCCAGCGGTAATCGCGCATCTTGACGAAGTCGAAGTGCGCCCAGCCGGTCGGATCGACGCTCACCGCAGTACGTAGATAAACGTCGAAATTGGTCGAGCCTTCAGGACCGACGTCGTCCCACCAGTTAATGAAATTCGGCTGCCACTGTTCGAGCGCGCGCTGCAAGGTGCGGTCTTCGCCCAGGTTGACGTTATTGGGAATCTTCTCGCTGTAATTGATGGTGCTCATGATGTTCCTTAAGACAGATCAGTTCAAACGCGCGAGATATCGAAACCAGCGCGCTGGCCAGTTCCGTAGACCTTCAGTGCTCCCTTTTCGCCGACCGCATTGGGACGATTGAAGATCCAGTTCTGCCAGGCGGTCAGACGTCCGAAGATGCGCGTTGCCATGTTCTCGCGGCTGGCGAAGCGCAGATTGGCCTCAAGGCCGGTCAAGGCGTCCGGTGACATGGCAGCGCGCTCTTCAATCGCGATGCGAATTTCATCGTCCCAGTCGATATCGTCGGGTGCAGCCGTGACCAGCCCGAGCGCCAGCGCGGCGTCGGCATTGAGGGCACGCCCGATCGCAGCACGCGCTGCTTCCATCGGCCCTTCTTCCTCGTAGAAACGGCGCTGCAGCCGGCTCTGGTCATTGACCATCGGATAAAAACCAAAATTGAATTCGCTTAGCGTCATCAGCGGAGCGCGCTCCTCGTCATCGGGCAGCGCGAGCATGTAGACACGATCGGCCGACAATGCGATCTCCGCCAGCGTCCCGGCGAAGCACGAGCCCGGCTCGATCAGCGCAAACAGGCTGCGCGAAGACACATCAAGACGTGCCAGTGTGCGTCGCAAGGCCCCGATCACTTCGCGCACCAGCCAGTGTTGCTGGTGTGCCAGCATCAGGCCGTCGACTGCCAGCACCGCTTTGGCATCGCCTTCGGTTTTAAGAATCCAGGTACCGATGTCAAGCTCGTTGGTGCGCATCGACAAGATGGCATCGTCGAGCTGACGCGCCATGGCAAGCGGCCACCACGCGGCACCGGCCGCCTCGATCTCGGCCACGCTGGCAGGCTGCAGACCTTGCGGCGCCTTGATGGTGAAAGTCGCCGTGCGGCGGCCGCGATCGATGACCACCGAGAGGTGCTGGTAATCGAGCTGGTCGGCTGACTCGGCTCGCTCCAGGCGCGGCAGTGCAATGCCTTGTGCGCCATTTCCCGGACGCTGGCTGCGTGCCGCAAGTTGTGCGGCGCGCGCCTTGACCGCCTCGGCGAACTGGGCGGGCTTCGCGATTGCATCGACCAGACGCCAGTCGAGTGCACGCTGGCCGCGTACGCCCTCCACGCTGGTGCAAAAGATATCGGCGAGATCGTGACGGACGTGGCGCTTGTCGGTAACGCGCGTCAGGCCACCGGTTCCCGGCAATACGCCAAGCAGTGGCACCTCAGGAAGCGACACAGCCGATGATCGATCATCGACCAGCAGAATCTCGTCGCAGGCAAGCGCCAGTTCGTAGCCGCCGCCGGCACACGCACCATTGACCGCCGCGAGAAACTTGATACCCGAGTGCCTGGACGAGTCCTCCATGCCGTTGCGCGTCTCGTTGGTGAACTTGCAGAAGTTGACCTTCCACGAGTGGCCAGACACTCCGAGCATGAAGATGTTGGCGCCCGAGCAGAAAATCCGGTCCTTGCCGCTTGTGACCACGACGGTCTTGACCGCCGGATGCTCGAAGCGGATGCGATTCAAGGCGTCGTTGAGTTCGATGTCGACGCCAAGATCGTAGCTGTTGAGCTTGAGTTTGTACCCGGGACGGATACCGCCGTCTTCGGCAATATCAAGCGACAGGCGCGCGCTCTCGCCGTCCACGCTCAATGACCAGTGACGATAGTGTTCGGGTGCGGTCCGGTAGTCGATACGCGGACTCGCTGGGGCACTTTCCATATCTGTCTCCTGCCAATCGCGTTGGCATAATAATGCTTATTTGCTCGCCTCACATGCATAATGATGCATGTACTTCAGTTCGTCAAGTGCGCCCGCTGCTCGCCTGCAGCCGGTCGCGCAATGCGGTCTGCAGCTTCTGGAAGCTCTCCTCGAGGCTCTGGCCTGCCGTATCGACAATCACATCGGCCTTCGAATAAAACGCGGCGCGCCCCTTCAAGATGCGGCGCAGGTCGTCCATCGCTTCACTGCTCGCGGCGATTGGGCGAGTGTCTCCTTGCGCCACCACGCGACCCATGTGCTCGTCGGGCGCGGCCTGCAGCCAGACCGTGGTGCAATGCGCCAGCAGCTGGTTGAAGGTCGCTGGATCAGAGACGATGCCGCCTGGCGTCGCGATCACCACCTCCGTGTAGTTCTTGATCACTTGATCGAGTGCGCGGCGCTCGTAGCGACGGTAGGCAGTGGTGCCGTACAGATCGTAGATCTCGCGCACACTGCATCCAGCCAGGCGCTCGACCTCGCGACTCAATTCAACAAAGGGCACGTCGAGCTCGTCAGCCAGCATCAGGCCGAGAGTCGATTTGCCGGCGCCGCGCAGGCCAATCAAGGCGATCCGCTGCGGCCGCGCGCTGTCTTGCACCGTGCCGCCCATCAGTTCGACAAGTGCCAGTCGCGCGCGGCGCAGTTGGCTCTCATCCCATGATTCCAGCAGCTCGCGGATCAAGAGCCACTCCGGCGAACGCGTCGTGAAATCGCCGAGCAGTTCTGCCAGCGAACAGTGCAAGGCGTCGGCGACCTGTTGCAGCACCAGAATTGAGGCATTGCCAACACCGTATTCAAGATTGGCCAGGTGCCGCTCGGAGACATCCGCAGCGAGTGCCACCGCGCGGCGTGTCAGGCCGCGTTGCGCGCGCAGATTGCGCACGCGCTCGCCAAGCGTTGCCAGCAACGGGTGACGGCCATCGGCATCCGTTTCTCGCTCTTCGAGTCGAGGCAAGCCGCCTTGGAGCCCGGACTCGGATGCCTCAGCCATGAGGGACCTTGCAGGCGCCCAGCCATCGGGCAGGCATTATTGTGCTTGACATCGTCTATAGCTACTTTTAATGTTCGAAGCAGGCAAGATACTGCACATGAAGAAGCCGTGCAAGCGTCGTTCGCGGCAGTTGCTGACGTCACTTGCTACAAAAAAGAGAACAGCGGTCCGCATCAGCCAGGGCCGCAGGAGACCGCAATGAGCCTGCCTGACCGATTCAATTTTGCCGAACATCTATTTGAGATCAATCGCCGCCGTGCCACCAAGACGGCCTATCTCGACGATGTCAGCACCCTCAGCTACGGCGAACTCGAGGCACGCGCGCGACGGCTCGCGACGGCGCTTCAGGCAGGCGGCATTCAGCAAGGCGAACGCGTCCTGCTGCTGATGCTCGATTCGATCGATTGGCCGGTCAGCTTTCTTGGCTGCCTGTATGCGGGCATCGTGCCGGTGGCAGTCAATACCCTGCTCACGGTCGACGACTATGCTTATATGCTGAGCCACAGCAACGCCAAAGCAGCACTGGTGTCAGGCGCTCTGCTCTCGACACTCGAGGCGGCCATGGCAAGGCAATCGCACGGCTTGCAGGCGATTGTCGTGTCGCGCGCGCAAGGCGCGCTGACACCACCGGCGTGCACGCTCGAAGACTTCATCGCAGGGTGCCAGCCACGACCAGCACCTGCTAGCAGCAAGCCGTCGGATCACGCCTTCTGGCTCTACTCGTCGGGTTCAACCGGGCGACCCAAAGGTACCGTGCACGCGCATGCAAGTCCCTGGTGGACTGCAGAGCTTTACGGCAAGCCGGTGCTGGCGCTGTGCGAACAAGACGTCTGTTTTTCCGCCGCCAAGATGTACTTTGCATACGGGCTGGGCAACGCCCTTACATTCCCGCTGTCCGTCGGTGCCAGTGTGGTGTTGATGGCAGAACGCCCGACACCCGATGCAATCTTCAGGCGCTGGCGTGGCCTGAGCAGCGCGCAAACCGGCACCACGTTGCAACCGACTGTTTTCTTCGGCGCACCGACCGGGTTTGCCGGCATGCTTGCCTCACCTTCTCTGCCAGCACGTGCCTCGGTGAGTTTGCGCATGTGTTCCTCGGCAGGCGAAGCCTTGCCCGGCGAAATCGCGCAGCGTTTCAAGCAGCATTTCGGCTGCGAGATCATCGACGGTATTGGCTCGACCGAAATGCTGCACATCTTCATTTCCAATCGGCCAGATGACATCCGCTACGGCACCACTGGCAAACCGGTCGACGGCTACCGCATCGAATTGCGTGGCGACGACGGTAAGCCGGTGCAGCCTGGCGAAATCGGAGATCTTTATATACATGGGCCGAGCGCTGCGCTGATGTACTGGGAAAACCCGGAGAAATCAGCGGATACCTTTTGCGATGGCTGGACCAAGAGCGGAGACAAATATTCGGTTGATGCGGACGGGTACTACACCTACGCCGGTCGCAGCGACGACATGCTCAAGGTGAGCGGCATGTATGTCTCGCCCTTCGAGGTGGAATCAACCTTGATGCAGCATCCCGCCGTGCTGGAGGCCGCGGTGATTGGCAAGTGCGACGCTGACGGGCTGACCAAGAGCAAAGCATATGTGGTACTCAAGCCCAACCAGAATGCCAGCGAGGAAGAGCTCAAGGTATTCGTGAAAAGCTTGCTTGCGCCCTACAAGTATCCACGCTTCATCGAGTTCGTGTCCGAACTGCCCAAAACGGCGACCGGCAAGATTCAACGCTTTCGCCTGCGTGAGTTAGAAAAAGCCGGTGATTGAATCCTCCGATTTCGTCTCGATTCGCTGGTGCGAAAAAGACATCCAGGTTGAAGTGCAGCGCCTTGGCTGGCAGCGCGGTGGCGTGCCAACGGTCGTTTTCCTGCACGAAGGTCTCGGCTCGATCGCACTCTGGC
>CAZZVZ010000116.1:6662-8669 GCA_964657655.1 Gammaproteobacteria bacterium
TGGCGCGACTTTCCGGCGCGCCTTTGCGATGCCGGCAATTTCCGCGGCCTCGTGATATCGCGCCCGGGTTATGGCCGCTCCACCCCACGGCCTGCCGACAGTTCGCTCGAGCCTGATTTCATGCACCGGCAGGCTCACGAAGTGCTGCCAGCCGTATTGAATGCACTTGGTGTGCATGAGCCGACGTGGATCTTCGGCCACAGCGATGGCGGCTCGATCGCGTTACTGTACGGTGCACAATTCCCAACGCGGGTCGACGGGCTGGTGGTCCTGGCACCCCATATTTTGGTGGAAGAGCTTTCGCTCACGGCCATTGCTCAGGCCCGCGAAGCCTACCTCGCAGGCGCACTGGCCGAGAAACTCAAGCGCTATCACGACGATGTTGACTCGGCATTTTGGGGGTGGAACAACATCTGGCTCGATGCCAGATTCAAGGCCTGGGACATTCGCGCCGAAGTCAGCCGTATCCAGTGTCCCATTCTCGCGATACAGGGCCTCAATGACGAATATGGCACGCTTCAGCAGATTCGAGGCATCGCCGTCGCAGCGCCCCAGACCATGCTGCTCGAACTCCCCGACTGCGGACACTCGCCGCACCGCGACCAGCCTGCAGCCGTGATTTCGGCTGCGGTGAGCTTCATCCAGCAAAGCGCGCAGGCTTAGAAAACACTCGCTGCAGTGCTGGGCCCGGCAGCCCAGTCTTCGATCAAGGGCGAGCCCTGACGAAGGCAGATACCCGCTCCGGAACCCTTTGACAAATTAATCTCTCATGTGTAATATTTTTCTTACACATGGTCAAACAAACGATCAAACTGCCCCACGGGGATCGGCTGCTGATGATGCTGGCCGCGCTCGCCAATCCGCACCGGCTGCGTGTCATGGCAGCGTTGACAGCGGGCGGGCGCAACTATGTGAGCCAGCTGGCGCGCGAGGTTGGCATCAGTCGCCCGCTGCTGCATCTGCACCTCAACCGTCTTGAAGAGGCGGGCCTTGTCACAAGCAGGCTGGAGCTGTCGGCCGACGGCAAAGCGCTCAACTACTTCGAAGTCTCAAGTTTCAGCCTCACGCTCAGCCCTGAAGCGCTCGTCGAAGCGGTCCGCACCCTGTCTGATTCCCTCCCCAAAATTGAACCCTGAAAGGAATACGCCATGTCCGAGACCGTCTACTACATCACGCTGGTCGCCATCTTCGGCACAGCCCTCTGCATCGGTGCCATGAAATACATTTCTGCCGCCGTCCAGGCGCGTTCGCGCATCAAGGGCGAGACGATCTACCGCGAGCTGGTCGAAAAGACCACGAGCGCGCAGTTCGCCAACGCAGCGGCGCTTGCCACCATCGAGGCCGAAATCGCCAAGGTGACGCACCGTCTTGGC
This sequence comes from Gammaproteobacteria bacterium, assembly GCA_964657655.1. Classification (GTDB taxonomy): domain Bacteria; phylum Pseudomonadota; class Gammaproteobacteria; order Burkholderiales; family Burkholderiaceae_D; genus CAJCIC01. The sequence goes on from CAZZVZ010000116.1 coordinate 8,036, forward strand.
GCACTCGAGAAAATTCTGAAAGAAGTCGAATAGAGCATCCCGATTCGAGCGACGCGACAACAAGGACAGGACATGTCACCAGCTCTTCTGACCCATATTGGTGCCGGCTTGATTGCTCTGGTCGCGGGCGCCGTTGCACTCACGGTCGTCAAGGGCGGCAGGCTGCACAGACAGTCCGGCATTGTGTTCGCCGTGGCCATGCTGGCCATGGGTGTCATGGCTGCCTACCTGTCGCTTCGCATGGCCGACCGCAGCAACCTGCCTGGGGCCCTGTTCACGTGCTATCTGGTCGCGACCGGCTGGGGCACCATGCGGCGCAAACAGAGCGCCATCGGCGTATTTGAAGTCGGGGGATTGGCCGCCGGGGTGGCTGTGATCGCTTTGACGCTGGCGTTGGTGGTGCTCGCCAGGTCAAGCCCCGATGGGATGCTTGATGGCAAGCCCCCCGGCATGCTGATCTTCTTTGCCGGCTTTGAGCTGTTCGCGACGCTCCTTGACTTGAAGATGATTGTGCAGCGCCGTCTGTCGGCTACGCAACGCACCGCACGCCATATCTGGCGCATGTGAGCAGCGCTGTTCTTCGCCAGCGGATCCTTTTTCCTGGGCCAGCAAAAGGTGATGCCGCTGTCGCTTC
>CAZZVZ010000117.1:0-8635 GCA_964657655.1 Gammaproteobacteria bacterium
CAGGAGTCAACCGCCATGTTGGCGAGCACCGAAGGGCCGCCCAGCAGACCGGTATTTGCGGCCACCAGCAACAGCCCCGCCTCAAACGCCAGTGTGGCGGTAAGGATCAGTGAACTGAGTCCAGAAGGCATGCCGGTATCTTCAAGAATCTGATTGAAGACCACTGCATTGAGCGTCTGACCATCGACTGGCATTGCATGCCACAACAGGTACAAGAAGATGATGCCGCCAGCCGTGAAGGCCAGGCTTGCTGCCATGTAGAGCATGGTCAGTTTGCCAGTGCGAACGCGCGGCTCGACCAGCGACTGCACGTTGTTGGAGACCGCCTCGATGCCAGTGTAGGTACCACCGCCTAGCGAGTATGCTTTCAGGAACAAGGCTGCGGCGAACACCCAGCTGGTGTCGTGTGCCAGGTGGCGCGTTTCGCGCAGCGTATCGGGTATCAGCGCAGGCAACCCGGATGCATGGGTCGCGATGCCGTAGACGATCAGCACAACATGGGTGGCGACAAAGCCCAGGAATACCGGCAGCAGCAGCTTGATCGATTCCTTCGCGCCACGCAGATTCATGAAGATCAGAAGGACCGTCGCCACCAGTTCGATCGGCAGCTTGTAGAGCTGAAACGATAGTGGCAGCAGGCTGAACAGGGCGTCGACACCGCTGGCCACCGAGATCGCGATGGTCAGGACGTAGTCTACGATCAGCGCCGCGCCCGCAGTCAAGCCTGCATAGGGCCCGATCAGCGAGGTGGCGACGCGATACCCGCCACCGCCGGTCGGGAACAGCTCGATGATCTGGTTGTAGGCCAGCGAGATGATGAAGACTGTGACTGCCGTGGCGAGCGCCAGATACAGACCGAAGTGGGTGTGAGCGCCAAGTGCCTTGAAGGCTTCTTCCGGACCATATGCCGAGGAGGAAAGTCCGTCGGCGCCAAGGCCGACCCAGGCCAGAAAGGCCACCAGCGCCAGTGAATGGCGGGTGTCGGCCTTGAAGGGATCAAGGGCCTGACCGAGCAGAATCTCGCGAACGCGCGCGCTTGTCATGAAGTAAGAGTTGAGGCGCTACCTGCGGTTCAGTCACGGCCAGCCATTGGCCAGCCTTATGTTGCAGCGCAGCGTGGGACCGCATGATACCCCTTTGCCTCCAACTTTGCGACGCGCGCCAAGGCGCTGCCGGCCAGAATGTATCGAACTACATGTTCACCTTGGCCCCGCGGGCAGGTGGCCGCGATCGCGAGATGGCAGCAGGCCCTGCGCTGGTTCCTCGACCTCACAACGGTATGACGGCAATCGAAAAAGGTCAGGAATGAAGCAGTAGGGGCGCGGCCCGGCGAACTTGAAAATGCCGTCGAGCAAGCAAACGGGCACCAGCATCATCGCGAGATCGATCAGGGTGCGAACCGCAACCGAGAATCCCATCTGCGTCGCGGTTCAGCCCCGATGCGAGATGTACGCGTTGTAATAATTCTCGAGCGGTCTTCTTTCCTGCGCAGGTTCAGTCATCGGATTTTATCGTCGTCGCGCGCAGGCGATTTCTTTTGAAGCGGCTCTTCGCAGTGGCGACGAACCTGGTACGCAGCAGCGATTCCTTCCATCATCAGTCGAGACTGCCTGAACGTCCTTCAGCCCATTCTTGCAGCGCTCACGGCGGCCGTCGAGCCACGGCGCCGGTTGCCGCGCCGTTACTTGTTTGGACTCTTGTTTGCGGTCACCGTGATTGGCCGCCCGGCGGGCGCATGTCGCGTCAGCTAAACTGCTCGGTCGCCAAATAAATCATCGCAAGGAGCGCACAGATCATGGAAAAACGGGTCATCCACACGGAGCTCGCCCCGGCTGCCATCGGCCCCTATTCGCAAGCCATCGAATCGCAGCGCCTCCTGTTTACCTCCGGACAGATCGGGCTTGATCCGAAAACGGGTGCTCTGGTGACGGGTGGATTCGAGGCGCAGGTGCGGCAGGCGTTCGCCAATCTCGACGCAGTGCTCAAGGCCGCGGGTGCGAGTACTGCCAATGTACTCAAACTGACACTTTTTCTGACCGATCTTGGCCAGTTCGCAACCGTCAACGCCATCATGCAGGAACTGTTTAGCGAGCCCTATCCCGCGCGCTCGACGGTAGGCGTGGCAAGCCTGCCGCGCGCTGCGGAATTCGAAGTCGAAGCGCTCGCCAGTCTCTAAGCACCAGGTGCCAGGTCGACCTCCTGTCAGGCGCGCGGGCGTCAGGAAAAAGGCGTCCAAGGCAACGCCGGAGGCGCCGCGTGCTTCCGCCAAGGACCGTCTGGCCGGCATGGGGCTGGTGCGCGCGATTGATTGCGTGCTTCATCTGCCGCTTCGCTACGAAGACGAAACCACGGTCACGACCATCGCCAAACTGGCGCCGGGCGTGGTCGGACAGATCGAAGCGCGCGTCATCAGAAGCGAGGTGCTGTATCGGGGACGGCGTCAGCTGACGGTGGACGTCGAAGACGAAAGCGGCCAGCTGACACTGCGCTTTCTGCATTTTTACGGCAGTCAGCTCAGGCACTTCGAGGCGGGGCGACTTTTGAGAATCCGGGGTGAACTGCGCGGTGGCTTATTTGCGCGCGAAATGATCCATCCCAAATACAACGTCATCAAGGGCGAGGAGCCGTTGCCGACCTCGCTGACGCCGGTGTATCCGGCCAGCGAAGGGGTGTCGCAGGCGCTGTTGCGTGCCGCGGTCACGCGCGCCATCGACAGCGCCGATCTGTCAGATACGCTGCCGCAGGCAATGCTCGATCAATCGGGCCTGATGCCCTTTGAAGATGCGGTCCGGATCCTGCACTTTCCACCACCCGACGTAGAACTGGAGCTGCTGGCAGAACGCCGTCATCCGGCCTGGCAGCGCATCAAGTTCGATGAACTGCTGGCCCAGCAGTTGTCGCTGCAGCGTGCTCGCCTGGCGCGGCGCGACAAGCGTGCCCAGAAGCTGGTCGCCAAAGGCACGCTGGTCCCCAAATTCCTGGCGAGTCTGCCGTTCACGCTGACTGCGGCGCAGCAGCGCGTCTGGAAGGAGATCGCTGACGATGTGGCCGCGCCCTATCCGATGCAGCGCTTGCTGCAAGGCGACGTCGGCAGCGGCAAGACGGTGGTCGCGGCCCTGGCGGCGCTGCGGGCCATCGAGAACGGTGCCCAGGCAGCACTCATGGCACCGACCGAGATTCTGGCCGAGCAGCACTTCAGCAAGATATCCGAGTGGCTCGAGAATCTCGGCATCTCGACGGTATGGCTGACCGGCAGCATGAAACGCGCGGCGCGCGAGAAATCGATCGATGCGATCGAGAGCGGCGCGGGCAGGCTCGTCATTGGTACGCATGCGCTGATTCAGGATGCAGTGATGTTTGCAAATCTCGGTCTTGCAATCGTCGATGAGCAGCATCGTTTCGGGGTTGACCAGCGCCTCGCGCTGCGCGCCAAGTCGAAGGCGCGCGAACCACATCTCCTGATGATGTCGGCCACACCCATTCCGCGCACCCTGGCCATGACCTACTTTGCTGACCTGGAAGTCTCGACCATCGACCAGCTGCCGCCCGGCCGAAAGGCGGTCGCGACCAAACTCATCGCAAGCAGCAGGCGCGATGAAGTCGTGCAAGGCGCAAGGGAGGTGGTGGCCGGTGGTGCCCAGGTGTACTGGGTGTGCCCTCTGATCGAAGAAAGTGAAGCACTACAGCTAAAGACCGCAGTCGAGACCCATCAGGCGCTGTCCCAGGCCCTGCCTGACGTGAAGGTCGGTCTGGTGCACGGGCGACTGACAGGTCCGCAGAAAGCGGCCGTGATGCAGGCCTTTGCGGCAGGCGAGGTACAACTCCTGGTGGCCACCACGGTGATTGAGGTCGGCGTCGATGTTCCCAACGCCAGCCTGATGGTGATCGAGCACGCGGAGCGCTTCGGTTTGTCACAACTGCATCAGCTGCGCGGCCGTATCGGACGCGGCAATGCAGCCTCGACCTGCATCCTGCTGTACGAAGCGCCGCTCTCGGCGCTTGCCAAGGAACGCCTGCGCATCGTGCGCATGAGTTCTGATGGCTTCGAGCTGGCGCGTCGCGATCTGGAGCTGCGCGGGCCGGGCGAATTTCTGGGCGCGCGGCAATCCGGCGAAGCATTGCTGCGCTTCGCCGATCTGCGTCTTGACCAGGAGGTGGTCGAGCGTGCGCGCGATGCGGCCTTGGTGCTTTTGCGCGACACTAGCGTCGTGGTGGAGCGCCATCTCGCGCGCTGGCTCGGCGGGCGCGCTGAATATCTAAAAGTATAGGAGACCGCAAGTGAAACTGGTTCGCTATGGCAAGAACGGATTTGAAAAGCCCGGCATGGTGGACGCCGAAGGCAAGCTGCGTGACCTGTCCAGGCATGTCGCCAACATCGACGAGTCGGTGTTTTCACCGGCGGGACAAAAACGTCTGAAGAAAATCGATGTCAACTCGCTGCCGATTGTGAGGGGCGTGCAGCGTTACGGTGTTCCGCTGGTGGGCATCAGCAAGTTCATTGGCATCGGGCTCAACTACGCAGACCATGCGGCCGAAGCGGGCATGCCGCTGCCCAAGGAGCCGATCATTTTCATGAAGGCCACCACCTCGATCAGCGGGCCGAGCGATGATGTCGTGCAGCCGCCGCATTCAACCAAGCTTGACTGGGAAGTCGAGCTTGGCATCGTGATCGGCAGCAGCGCCAGCTACGTTTCCATCGAAGATGCGCACAAGTACATTGCCGGCTACGTCACCATCAACGATGTCTCCGAGCGCCAGTTCCAGCTCGAGCGCGGCTCGCAGTGGGACAAGGGCAAGGGCTGCGACACGTTCGGCCCGATCGGGCCGTATCTCGTCACAGCAGACGAGGTACCCGATCCGCAAAAGCTCAACATGTGGCTCGACGTGAACGGCGAATCGATGCAGCGTGGCTCGACCTCGACCATGGTGTTCGGCGTCATGGAACTGGTCAGTTACTGCAGCCATTACATGACGTTGCGGCCAGGTGACGTGATCGCAACCGGCACTCCACCGGGGGTCGGCATGGGCATGAAGCCGCAGCGCTTCTTGAAGCCCGGTGACGTCATCACGCTGGGCGTCGATGGTCTGGGCGAACAGACACAGCGCGTTGTGAAACCGCGTTGACCGAGCGGCTTGCATGACACGCGCCGATGTCATCGTGGTCGGCGCGGGTGCCGCAGGATTAATGTGCGCGGCGGTCGCCGGCCAACGCGGCCGTCGCGTCATTCTTCTTGATCACAGTGCACGTTTGGCCGAGAAGATCAGGATCTCAGGCGGCGGCCGCTGCAACTTCACCAACCGCCAGGTATCTTCCGATAACTTTCTGTCGCAAGACCCGCAGTTCTGCCGGTCAGCGCTCGATGGCTATGGCGTGCGCGATTTCCTGTCGCTCATCAAGCGCTACCACATCGCCTATCACGAGAAGCACAAGGGACAGCTCTTTTGTGACCGATCGAGCGAAGACATCATCGCCATGCTGAAGAGTGAATGCCAGCTCGGCCGGGTCGATCTTCGTCAGCCGCTGGCCGTGCACGCGGTGCGACAAGAAGGTGCACTGTTCGCACTCGACACCGACGACGGCGTGTTGACGGCAGCGCGCCTGGTGGTGGCGAGCGGCGGCTTGTCGATTCCCAAGATTGGCGCTTCTGATTTCGGCTACCGGCTGGCGCGCCAGTTCGGCATCACGGTGATTGATCCGCAACCGGCACTGGTGCCGTTGACCTTCGATGCGCTCGATTGGCGCGCCTTTCATTGCCTCGCGGGGATTGCAGCGCCGGTATCGATTGGCACCGAACACCAGCGCATTCGCTTCGAAGAGGATCTGCTGTTCACTCATCGCGGGATCTCGGGCCCGGCAGTGCTGCAGATCTCCAGTTACTGGAAACCAGGCAGCCTGCTCGACATCGATCTGCTGCCGGGGATCGCGCTTGCCCCCGAATTGCTGGCGCAAAAGGAGCATAGCCGGCAGGCGCTAGGCTCGGTGCTGGGCAGCTTTCTGCCCAAACGGCTGGCTGGCGACTGGCTGGCGCAGCAGATCGAAGGCGGCGAAGCGCTGGCCGCACGAAAGATTGCAGAAATCGGCAACAAGACGATCAGCGCCATCGCCGCCAGTATCAAGGCTTGGCAGATCCGGCCGTCAGGCAGTGAAGGCTTCAAACGCGCCGAGGTTACTCGTGGCGGCGTCGCCACCAGTGCGTTGTCAGCTGCGACGCTCGAGTCCCATGCCGTGCCGGGTCTTCATTTCATCGGCGAAGTGGTCGATGTGACCGGCTGGCTGGGCGGCTACAATTTCCAGTGGGCCTGGTCATCGGCGTTCGCCGCAGCCCAGGCGGTCTAGGCAATTTCAGGCAAATCCGGCCTGAATGCGGTGAACCTGCGGCTTATTTGATGCGCCACGGAACCCCGGCTGCCCTGCGAAACAGCTCGCCAGTTCAGATACTTGGCAAAAAATCTTCAGAACGGCTATAATCGTTGATTGTCTATTTAACGAATCTGTATCCGATGCCAACCGTTCGCGTCAAAGAAAACGAGCCGTTCGAGGTCGCACTGCGCCGCTTCAAGCGCACTATGGAAAAAACCGGCCTGTTGACCGAACTACGCGCTCGCGAGTTCTACGAGAAGCCCACAGCAGAGCGCAAGCGCAAGCTGGCGGCCGCCGTGAAGCGCCATTACAAGCGCCTGCGTAGCCAGATGCTGCCCAAGAAAATGTACTAAACCGTCCGCTGGCTTGCCAGCAGCAGACGACCCGCCTTGGCATACGTCATCGCGGGTTTGTTTTTTTGTAGCGTCGCCCCCACCTGTGGAGAACGGTGAACAGCGTGTGGAAAAGTCGCGGCGCGCGGTGCACAAGCTGTGAACATCCTGTGTGAAACGGGCGCGAGACCCTGCACTGCGCCCAACACATCCAACCAAGGAGCCTTTCAATGACGACACCATCTCCATTACTGGGACGTATCCAGGAGGATATGAAGGCTGCCATGCGCGCCAAGGATGCGCAGCGTCTGATCGCGATCCGGTCCCTGACCGCTGCCGTCAAGCAACGTGAGGTGGACGAGCGCATCACGCTGACCGACGCCGATGTCCTGGCGCTGGTCGACAAGCTGATCAAGCAGCGCAAGGACTCCATCAGTCAGTTTCGCGCCGCCAACCGCATCGATCTGGTCGAGAAGGAAGAAGCCGAACTGGCCGTTCTTTCGGTCTACCTGCCCGCCCAGCTGAGCGAGACCGAAGTCGACGAGGAAATCCGCACTGCAATCTCGGCTTCCGCAGCTGCTGGCCCGCAAGACATGGGCAAGGTCATGGCGCTGCTCAAGCCTCGTCTGGCCGGCAAGGCCGACATGTCGAAGGTCTCAGGACGCGTCAAGGCGCTGCTCAGCACCTGAAGGTACGCGGCCGGGCGCCGCGGCCTTCGCAGCTTCGGGTAGCATGGCCTGCTCCCCTGGTTGCCCCGTCCCGGCTCTGGTCGATCCATGATTCCAGCCTCGTTCATCTCCGATCTTCTGGCGCGCGTCGACATTGTCGAGGTGATCGGACAGTACGTGAAGCTCAAGAAGGGCGGCGCCAACATGCTCGGGCTCTGTCCTTTTCACAACGAGAAATCCGGCTCGTTCACGGTCAGCCCGGCCAAGCAGTTCTATCACTGCTTTGGCTGCGGCGCGCACGGCACCGCCATCGGTTTTCTGATGGAGTATTCGGGAATGTCGTTTCCCGAAGCGGTCAAGGATCTGGCGCAAGGCGCTGGCCTTACCGTGCCCGAGGAAAGCCGCGCCGAGCGTGCCACTTCTGACCTACAGACCACGCCGGCGGCCAGTCTCACCGAGGTGATGCAGAGCGCGGCAAACTTCTACCGCGCCCAGCTAAAAGCCTCCCCGCGCGCCATCGAATATCTCAAGGGGCGCGGACTGACCGGCCAGATCGCGGCCCGCTTCGCGCTCGGCTACGCGCCTTCAGGCTGGACCAACCTTGATGCGGCGTTCGCCGATTACGACGATCGCGCGCTGGTCGATGGCGGCCTTGTGATCGATCGCGACGACGAGGGCGCACGCAAGCACTACGATCGGTTCCGGGATCGCATCATGTTCCCGATTCGCAATACCAAGGGGCAGGTGATTGGCTTTGGCGGTCGCATCATCGATGCCGGCGAGCCTAAATATCTCAATTCGCCCGAGACCTCGCTGTTTCAGAAGGGGCTCGAACTGTACGGTCTGTTTGAGGCGCGGCGCGCCATCCGCGAGGCCGGGTTTGCGATCGTGGTCGAGGGCTACATGGATGTGGTGGCGCTGGCGCAGCTCAATGTCGCCAATGCGGTCGCGACGCTTGGCACCGCGTGCACCACGCAGCATGTTCAAAAGCTGGTGCGCGCCACCGACCACGTGGTGTTCAGCTTTGATGGCGACGCGGCCGGCCGGCGCGCCGCCTGGCGGGCGCTGCAGGCGAGCCTGCCATACGCTGCAGACGACAAGACGTTTACCTTCTTGTTCCTGCCGGCCGAGCATGACCCGGATACCTATATTCGCGAACACGGCGAAGAGGGCTTTCGCGCGGCAGTCGCCGAGGCGTTGCCGCTGTCGGCATTTCTGGTGCAGGAGGCAGTCGCCGGTCAGGCGCTCGAAACCGCGGAGGGCAGGGCGCATGC
>CAZZVZ010000118.1:0-8594 GCA_964657655.1 Gammaproteobacteria bacterium
TACCAGAATCTTGATGCGCGCCTTGTACTTGTTGTCGCGCCGGCCGAAGCGGTTGTAGACGCGCAGCAGGGCTTCGAGATAGTTGAGCAACTCGGCGCGCGGCAGAAAATCGCGTATCGCATGGCCGATGAACGGCGTACGCCCCAGTCCGCCCCCTGCATAGATACGATAGCCCGGCTGGCCGCTCTGATCGCGCACCAGCAGCACGCCCACATCGTGCGCCAGGATAGCAGCGCGATCGTTGGCAGCGCCATTGACCGCGATCTTGAACTTGCGTGGCAGATAGGCGAATTCCGGGTGGAAGGTCGACCACTGGCGAATCAGCTCGCAGGTCGGCCGTGGATCATCGATTTCATCTGGCGCGATACCGGCGAAGTGATCGGTGGTGGTATTGCGGATGCAATTGCCACTGGTCTGTATGGCGTGCATCTCAACTTCGGCGAGTTCCGCGAGGATTGCAGCGCTGTCCTCAACACGCGGCCAGTTGTACTGGATATTCTGGCGCGTGCTGAAATGGGCGTAGCCGCGATCGTATCGGCGTGCGATATGCGCGAGCTTTCGCAGCTGAGTCGAATTGAGCATGCCATATGGAATCGCCACGCGCAGCATGGGCGCGTGTCGCTGGATATACAGACCATTTTGCAGACGCAACGGACGGAATTCGTCCTCGCTCAGATCCCCCGCCAAAAAGCGCTTGAGCTGATCCGAATACTGCTGAACGCGGTCACTGACGATGGCCGCGTCTACTTTATCGTAGCGATACATAAACCGACTTCCAGAAGAGAAGCAAGAATAACCGGCACGCGTTATTCCACAAAAGCCATTTATATGGTTTTAATATAACCAAGTGGTATAAAAGCTGATCGGTCGCGGGGGAGTCGTGCAAACTATGGGCCATCGTCACGCGGTTGCGACGAAACGCCGGACTAGCTGTCGATGAGCCCCTGCGCGTGGCGTGGTGAAACGACCGCGGGCGGGGGCGGACTGTCACCTGGGTTTGCGCCCGCCGCCGGTGACATGCTTTGAATGGTGCTCGGCGCGGCCCCTGAGGGTGGGCCAGCCGGCGAGGCGGAGGGGCTGGCCGCGGGAGCGGCCGCAGCTGCTGCCGCCGGCGTGGCTGCCGGTGTCGATGCAGATGTCGACCCAGAAGCCGGCTGGGCAAGCGCTGGCGAGCCCCCTGTCTGGGGCGAAAGCGATGCCGCCACGGGTGTCGTTCCGGCAGCAGCCGCTGGCGTTTTGTCGGGCGCGCCGTCTGGTGCTCCCCCCTTGGCTGGAGCAGCGCCAGGAACTGGTTTATCAGCATCGGGTACCTTCGACTCACCATGCTCCGCAGGCTTGGCAGGCTCGACCTCGACTTTGGCGGGCTCATGTTTGGGCTCAGGCCCGAAATCCGTCCCGATCTTGGCCAGGTATGTGCCCGTCAGCGTGAAGAATCGATCGTAAATCGGTCCGGGTGGGATGGTTTCGCTCGCGATTTTGACGAGGGAATCGTCGCTCGAGCCGAACGGCAAAGAGACTGCTCCGACGGCTCCGACCCCAAGACTGGCCGACGAGGGTGTCTTCTTGATAGCGTAACGATCCTGCAAGGCGTTGACAAAAGCGGTCGAGGTGACACCCTTGGCATCGTCTGACACACACACCACGTGAAAACTGATCTCGACGTGGGTATCGCTGTCGGGCTGGAAACTCTTCTGCCCGTTGACCGTATCGGCCTTGATGTCAGCCACCACGTAACCCTGGCTCAACAACGCGCGTCGCGCGGCTTCGCAGGTGGCCACAGCATTGCCCGGGAACTGATGCGAGTACATGCCGGCCGCATGAAACTCCTCACCCTGGTAGACCTTCTTGTCTGGGGTGGTACAGGCGCTGCCCAATGCGGTGATTGCCAGTGCGAGGGCGATTCGCGGCAGACCCGTTCCAAACCTCAATTGCATGTTCCTCATGTCATGACCCAGCACCGCCCTGCAGTTGCCGGGCGGCAGAGTTCGGCGGCCGGCTCAGGTTGCGCCGATTTCGCTCGATTATCACTAAGAGAGTGTAACGGCGCGATGAAATTCCCCGGGCATTGTGAAATTCAGTGAGGACTTCGCATTCCAAGCGCCGTGTGGGCGCTGCGGCCTGCAGCCCGATAACGCGCTAGCACGGTAATGCGTGCACAACAGCGGCCCAATTGATGCACCAAGGACTCCCGCCCGGGCGCTCACAGGGCATTTCCTGCCCGGATATTTTTTTTGGCGGCGATCGCGAAGTGAAGCAATTCTTGCTTGTTTCGCCTATGACTTCTTCTGCCGCTACGCCCGCCTCGCATCTCAACCCCACCCTCTCGACGCTGCAGCTGTGGGGCATCGCGGTCGGGCTGGTCATTTCCGGAGAATATTTCGGCTGGAGCTACGGCTGGGCTTCGGCCGGCACATTGGGCTTTACCGTCACGGCGATCTTTGTGGCCGTCATGTATACGGCCTTTATCTTCAGCTTTACTGAACTGACGACCTCGATTCCCAACGCCGGCGGTCCATTCGCGTATGGCCGGCGTGCCTTCGGCAACTTCGGTGGTTACGTGGCCGGCGCTGCCACCCTGATCGAATTCGTGTTCGCGCCGCCCGCCATTGCGCTGGCGATTGGCGCTTATCTGAATGAACAGTTTGCAGGGCTCGATCCGAAACTGGCGGCGGTCGGCGCCTACCTGGTGTTCATGACGCTCAACATCGTCGGTGTCCAGGTGGCGGCAACCTTCGAACTGGTGGTGACACTGCTGGCCATCTTCGAGCTGCTGGTATTCATGGGGGTCGTGGCACCCGGATTTTCCTGGCATAACTTCACCGCAGGAGGCTGGTCCGGCCAGGACGTGCTGAGCGTCGCCGCCATTCCCGGGTTGTTTGCTGCGATCCCGTTCGCCATCTGGTTTTTTCTGGCGATCGAGGGCGTCGCCATGGCCGCAGAAGAGGCCCGCGATCCCAGGCGCTCCATCCCGATTGCCTACATCACCGGCATTCTCACCCTGCTGCTGCTGGCGATTGGCGTGATGGTGTTCGCAGGCGGTGCAGGCGACTGGACCAAGCTTGCCAACATCAATGCCCCGCTGCCCGAGGCCATGAAGGTGATTGTCGGCGCTCACAGCAACTGGTTGCACATGCTGGTGTATCTCGGCCTGTTCGGACTGGTGGCGTCGTTTCACGGCATCATCTTGGGTTATTCAAGACAGATCTTCGCCCTCGCGCGGGCCGCTTACCTGCCGCGATACTTCGCCCTCATCCATCCGCGCTTCAAGACGCCGCACCGCGCCATCATCGCAGGCGGCGTGATCGGCATCGCTGCGATCTACAGCGACCAGCTGCTGACCCTCGGCGGCCAGCCGCTGACCGCAAACATCGTCACCATGTCGGTGTTCGGCGCCATCACCATGTACATCATGAGCATGGCTGCGTTATTCAAGCTGAGGCGCAGCGAACCGTTGATGGCGCGTCCCTACCGGGCACCGCTCTACCCGTTGCTGCCCCTGGTCGCCCTGGTCGGCGCGATCATCTGCATGGTGACCATGATCTACTACAACTGGCTGATTTTTATCATCTTCCTCGCGCTGATGGTGCTCGGCTACCTGTATGTGCTGGCCAACAAGCGCGCGCTGGACGCCGCCGAGGTCGAACCCGGCTCGTAACCAGGGCCCGCGGCCTCCACCAGCCACGCGTTCCTCCGGGGCCGGCGCCCAGGCGGCCGATGCCATAACTGCTGCGCTTCATGCCTTGATTTCGTCATGTCATCGGCTGCGGGCTATGCCGGCAATGCCGACACGATTACACTCGCGATGGCAAAAATACAGAGGAGCCCGACTTGCACCCCACTCATTCCTTGAAACTGTGCATCAGCGCCTTGCTGGTGCTAAGCAGTGCTGCAGCGATTGCCGCCGACCCCGTGTCTCAGCCGGTGGCGCCGGTGCGCCCAGTGACCGACACCTACTTCGGCACCCCGGTGGTCGATCCTTACCGCTGGATGGAGAACCTCGACTCCCCCGAAGTTCAGGAGTACATGAAGAAGCAGTCCGACTACACGCGCGCCGCGCTCAATGCGCTTCCGGGCCGTGCAGGGATCCTCAAGCGCATCCACGAGCTTGCCAACCAGACGCTGCGCCGCAACGCCTTCGAGCGCCGCGGCGAGCGCTATTTCTATCAGGTTAGGGAGCCAGGCGCGTCGGTGCCAAAGCTCTTCTATCGCGATGGCCTCAAGGGTGAAGAACACCTGCTGATCGATCCGGGCTTGCTCAGCGCTGGGACCAGCACGCATTATTCGCTCGACTTCTATATCCCGTCCAACGACGGCAAGTATGTCGCCTATGGCGTATCGCCCGGCGGCTCCGAGGCGAGCGTGCTGCATGTCATCGAGGTCAGCAGCGGCAAGGTGCTGGCGGAATCGATCGACCGGGCCGAGGACGACTCGGCACTCGCCTGGCGCGCCGACAACAAGTCTTTCTTCTATCTGCGCTACCGACCGCTGACGCCTGACCTGCCGCCTGAAGAACGTCTCTACAACGCACGCACCTTCATCCATAAGATCGGGGTCAATCCTGATGGCACAGGTGATCAGGTGGTGTTCGGGCGCGGTGTCTCGAAAGCGCTCGATGTGCCAGAAGGCCAGGGCACCTACGTGGTTCTCGGGCCCAAGTCGCCGTGGGCGATCGCGGTGGCAAATCACAACATGGACGAGAATCCAAACACCTTGTTTCTCGCACCGCTGAGCAAGGTCACGGGTGCGGAGACGCCCTGGAAGAAGCTCGCCACACCCGACGACGGCATTACCCAATTCGCCATCGCGGGCGACACGCTCTATTTCCTGGCACAAAAGACGACGCCACGCGGCCAGCTGATGGCGACCTCGCTGGCGCACCCGGATCTGGCACACGCACGCGTGGTATTGCCGCAGAGTAGCCGCGTGGTGACTGGATTCGCACTCTCGTCGGACGGCATCTACGTCAACCAGCGCGATGGCGCCGTCAGCCGACTGGAACTGGTGTCCTACGACGGGAAAAAGGTCGAGCAGCTGACGTTACCGTTTGAAGGCAAGGTTTACGGTCCGACCACAGATCCTGAGGCCTCGGGCGCCCTGTTCAACATCCAGGGCTGGATTCAGGCGGGGCAGATGTTCGCCTACGACGCGGCCAGCAAGCAGGTCAGCAACACCGGTCTGATTCCGGCATCGAGCATCGATACCAGCGGCTTCGAAACCAAGGAGGTGATGGTGACGAGCTATGACGGAACGCAGGTACCGCTTTCCATTATCTACAAGAAGGGCATCGTGCTCGACGGCAGCCACCCCACGATTGTTGACGGCTACGGCTCCTACGGTCTGTCGCAGGACGCCTACTTCAGCCCCAGCAGCCTTGCGTGGCTCGAGCGCGGCGGCGTGCTCGCAACCGCACACATCCGCGGCGGGGGCGAACTGGGCGAGGAATGGCATACCGGCGGCCAGAAGCTGACCAAGCTCAACACCGTGTTCGACTTCATTGCCTGTGGCCAGTATCTGGTGGATCAGAACTACACCAGCAGCAAGAAGCTGGGTGGGATCGGTGGCAGCGCCGGGGGCATTACCGCCGGCGGCGCGCTGACCTGGCGCCCTGATCTGTTCGCCGTGATCCTCGACATGGTGGGCATGTCAGACAGCCTGCGCTCGGAGACCGAACCAAACGGCCCGCCGAACGTGTCCGAGTTCGGATCAGTGAAGACCGAAGCAGGCTTTCACGGTCTTTACGCCATGTCCGCCTATCAGCATCTGCATCCCGGCGTGGCCTATCCGGCGGTGCTGTTCCATACCGGTGCGCATGATCCGCGCGTGGCGCCTTGGCAGATGCTGAAGATGACGGCCAAGACGCAGGCTGACACCACCAGCGGCAAGCCTGTCCTCCTGAGTGTCGACTACGACGCAGGCCATGGCATTGGCTCGAGCGCGGGGCAGCAAGAAGCATTGCAGGCCGATCTTTTCAGCTTCGCGCTGTGGCAGATGGGTGACCCGGAGTTCCAGCCGGCCAAGTAGCAGCTTCGATCGTGCGCTTCTTCAGTCCTGGCTCGGTGCTGCCGAGTCAGGCTGGTAGAGGCCGGCCGCACGAAGGGCCTGGTTCAAGCCGTCCAGGCCGAGCGCCAGATAGGCGTGCACGCCAAACTGATTGGCCGCATCGACGTTGATCTGCGAGTCGTCGAAGAAGTAGATCTCTTCGCGCGCGACGCCTGCCGTTTCTTCCAGCACCGAATAAATCTCAGCCGATGGCTTCGCCACACCGCAGCGATGCGACGAGATCGAGAAGTCGAACATCTCATCAAACACGGCAAGCCAGTGCATCTCGTTGCTATTGCTCAGGCAGCCGCATCGATAGTCACGTCGCAACGTCCTGATCAGGTCCTCAGCGCCCGGATAGAATCCGCCCGGCCACGCGGCAAACCGGGCAAGAAAAACCTCTGGCAACAGATCAAGGCCCAGTTCCAAAACGACCTCGCGACCGAAACGCGCACGATCGATCTGGCCCGTCTCGTAGCGACGTACCGCTTCGCATTCGATCCAGAGCGAACGCACATCCTGATCGGACATGGGACGGCCAATGAGTTCCTTTAAGGCGTCGTAACCAGCGTTCTCGATCAGAACGCCACCAATGTCTAAAGCGATGACCGCCATCGGTTGACCCTCACGTGGTGTTGGCTGTGAATCCTGTTCTCGCCTGAGGCGATAGTAGCGCTTCGCAGGCGGCCGCTTTGTCGAGCGTTGACAACAGCGCTCCTAGGACATGCAGCAAAATGAAAGATTGCACTCTCAAACCAAGTACCATGCGGGTACATTTTTATTGTCAGACCAGTGATCCCCTATGTTCTTATACTTCAGACGTCCAGGTGCTCTCGCCGGTGCCGCCCTCTCGATGCTGTGTCTCAACGCGCTGGCCACCGAAGCCGCTGATCCAGCCGCGCTGCAGCTCAGTGTCGATGCCACCGATGTACACCACCGCGTGCTGCATGCGGTCGAAAAAATCCCGGTCGCGCCGGGCATCCAGGATTTGTATTTCCCAGAGTGGCTGCCAGGCACACACAGCACTTCCTTCTCCTCCATCAAGTCGCTGGCAGGTTTGCGTTTTAGCGGCAATGGCAAGACCCTGAACTGGAGCCGCGATACGGTCGACATGGGCGAGTTCCATCTCGAGGTGCCAGAAGGCGTGACCATGGTCACGGCCGAGTTTGACTTCCTGACCTTGGCTGCGACCTTGGGTGACAGCGCGCGCGTCACGATTTCCCCCGACATCGTCGATGTGGAGTGGAATTCAGTGGTGCTCTATCCCAAGGGCCCAGCGGCCAGCCAGATTCCGGTCCAGCTCGACATCAAGCTGCCGCAAGGGTTTGATTTCGGCACCGCACTCGAGGTCGACAGCCGCAACGGCAGCGCGGTGAAATTCAAGCCCACCGATCTTTCCACCCTGGTCGATTCGCCACTTCTGGCGGCGCGCTATTTCAAGAAGTTTGACCTCGACCCGGGTGCAGCGGTGCGCGTTACGCTCGATGTGGCGGCCGACCGACCCGAAGATCTGAAGGCCAGTGATGAGGCGCTGGCGCAGCACCGCGCACTGGTGCAGCAGGCCTACAAGCTGTATGGCTCCCATCACTACGACCACTATGACTTCTTGCTATCGCTCTCGGCACAGATCGGCAATATCGGGCTCGAGCATCACCAGTCAAGCGAAGACGGCTGGGACGAAAGCTATTTCACCGAATACGACAGCCAGTGGGATGGCCGTGATCTGCTGCCCCACGAATACACCCACTCCTGGAATGGCAAGTTCCGCAGACCCGGGGATCTGACCACGCCCAATTACAACGTGCCCATGAAGGACACCCTGCTGTGGATGTACGAAGGCCAGACCCAGTTCTGGGGCAAGGCGCTCGCCGCCCGCTCGGGCATCATCAGTCAGGAACACAGCCGCGAACAGCTGGCCTTCACTGCAGCCTACTACCAGAACCTGCCGGCCCGCGTCTGGCGCAATTTGCAAGACACCACCAACGAGGAAATTCTGGCTCAGCACGGTGCCCAGGATTGGCCGAGCTGGCAGCGCAGCGCCGATTACTACGACGAAATGGTGCTGGTCTGGCTCGATGTCGACACTCGCATCCGCGAGGCCTCGAATGACACTCGCTCGCTGGATGATTTTGCCAAGCTGTTTTTCTGGGTCGACGATGGCAGCCACGCGGTCAAGACCTACACCTTCGACGACATCGTGGCAGCCCTCAACCAGATTCAGCCGATGGACTGGAAAACCCTGCTGAGAACACGCCTTGACCAGCATCAACCGGGAGCCATTCTCGACGGCCTGACGCGCAGCGGATGGAAACTGGTCTATACCGATCAGATCAATCAGGTGCTCGAGAGCGCGGGCGCCCACGACGGCACTCTCGACTACTCATTCTCGCTCGGTCTTTCGATCGACAAGGAAAAAAAGGTCAAGGAGGTGCGCTGGGACAGCCCTGCATATCGGGCCGGGTTTGCACCAGGCGACATGCTGGTGGCGGTCAACAATCGAGCCTTCAAGAAGGAAGTCATGAACGACGCGCTGGTCGCAGCCGAACACGACAAGG
>CAZZVZ010000119.1:0-8518 GCA_964657655.1 Gammaproteobacteria bacterium
CTGAAGAATGTCAGCGGCAGTGCCGAGAAGGGCCGTATCACGCGCGAAGACGTACAGAACTTCGTCAAGGCCGCGCTTGCGGCTGGTCCCGTGAGTGCAGCGGCTCCAGCAGCCGCCAAGGGCGGTGCCGTGCCCCTTTCCTTGATGGCCTGGCCGTCGCTCGACTTCAGCAAGTTCGGCGCGACCGAGACGGTTGCACTGTCGCGCATCAAGAAGATCAGCGGACCGAACCTGGCACGCAACTGGGCCATGATTCCGCACGTGACGCAGTTTGACGAAGCTGATGTCACCGAGCTCGAAGCGTTTCGCAAAGCAACCAACGAGAAACTCGAAAAAGGTGCGACCAAGGTCACCATGCTGGCATTCGTGATGAAGGCTTGCGTGACCGCCTTGCGCCGCTTTCCAAACTTCAACAGCTCGCTCGACGCCGACGGCGCCAATCTGATTCTGAAGAAGTACGTGCACCTCGGATTTGCTGCAGACACGCCCAACGGTCTGGTCGTGCCGGTGATCCGGGATTGTGACCAGAAGGGCATCGCGCAACTTGCCAAGGAGACAGCCGAGCTCGCTGCCAAGGCGCGTGAAGGCAAGCTTTCGCCCGGTGAAATGCAGGGCGCGTCATTCACTATTTCCTCGCTCGGTGGCGTGGGCGGTACCGCATTTACGCCCATCATCAATGCACCCGAAGTCGCCATCCTCGGACTTTCGCGTGCCGACATGAAGCCGCACTGGGATGGCTCGACTTTCGTGCCGCGCCTGATGTTGCCGCTTTCCCTGTCGTATGACCACCGCGTCATCGACGGTGCCCAGGCTGCGCGCTTCACCACCGTGCTGGCCGAACTGTTGAGCGACATGAGACGCGTCCTGCTGTGACCTTTTCAGAAGCAAGAAACAAGAACGAAAGGCCGACATGGCACTGATCGAAGTTGCGGTACCTGACATCGGCGACTTCGACGAAGTCGAGGTGATCGAGCTGCTGGTGCAGGTGGGAGACCGAATCGTCAAGGAGCAGTCGCTCGTGACGGTCGAGTCGGACAAGGCCAGCATGGAAATTCCAAGCAGCGCCGACGGCGTGGTCAAGACACTCCACGTCAAGCTCGGCGACAAGGTCAAGAAAGGCAGTGCGCTGGTCTCGCTCGAGGCTTCGGGCGACGCGCAGCAAGGTGGCGCTGCTGCAGCTGCCAGCGCCTCGCCAGCTGTGGAACCTGTCAAGCCAGCTCCCGCTCAGGCGGCATTGCCCCTTTCTGCGCCGGCCGCGGCTGCAACCGCGTCGCCACAGCCAACTTCAGCGCCGAATGCCGCAGCGCCCGTGGCGACGGACGCGTACGACGTGGTGGTGCTCGGCGCTGGTCCCGGCGGCTACTCGGCTGCCTTTCGTGCGGCCGATCTTGGGCTGCGTGTGGCGCTGATCGAACGCGATGAGAAGCTAGGCGGTGTCTGTCTCAAGGTTGGCTGCATCCCCTCGAAGGCCCTGCTGCACGTCGCGCAGGTGATGGACGAAGCAGCCCATTTCGCGGACTACGGTGTCAGCTATCAGCCGCCCGTCATCGATCTAGCGCGCCTTCGTGACCACAAGAACAAGGTGGTGGACCGTCTCACAGGTGGCCTCTCGCAGATGGCGCGCGGTCGCAAGGTCGAGGTGATCCGCGGCACCGGCAGCTTTGTCGACGCCAATCATCTTGCCGTTGAAGGTCCCGACGGCAAGCGCCAGGTGGCTTTCAAGAACGCCATCATCGCGGCCGGCTCCGAAGCCGTGCATCTGCCGTTTGCGCCCAAGGATGCGCGCATTGTCGATTCGACCGGTGCTCTTGAACTGCCACAGCGCCCCGACAAGATGCTGATCATCGGAGGCGGCATCATCGGGCTCGAGATGGGCACGGTCTACTCGACGCTTGGTGCACGACTGGACGTGGTCGAGATGCTCGACGGGCTGATGGCAGGAGCCGACCGAGATCTCGTGAGAATCTGGCAGAAGGTCAATCAGCATCGCTTTGACAACATCATGCTGAAAACCAGGACCACTGCGATCGATGCCAGGTCCGATGGGGTCTGGGTCACGTTCGAGGGTGAGGGTGCCCCCAAGGACGCGCAGCGCTACGACCTGGTGCTGCAGGCGGTAGGCCGGGTTCCCAATGGGCTGCGGATCAATGCCAAGGCTGCCGGTATCGATGTCAGCGAGCGTGGCTTCATCAACGTCGACCGCCAGATGCGCACCAACGTTGCCAACATCTATGCGATCGGCGACATCGTCGGTCAGCCAATGCTGGCGCACAAGGCCGTGCACGAGGGCCATGTGGCAGCCGAAGCCGCAGCCGGCCACAAGGCCTACTTCGATGCTCGCGTCATTCCGTCGGTGGCCTATACCGACCCCGAAGTGGCCTGGGTCGGACTGACCGAAGACGAAGCCAAGGCCAGCAATATCGCCGTCGGCAAAGCCGTGTTTCCCTGGGCAGCTTCGGGCCGAGCCATCGCCAACGGCCGGGATGAGGGTGCCACCAAGCTGCTGTTCGATCCCAACACACATCAGCTGCTGGGCGGTGCGATCGTTGGCCTGCACGCAGGCGACCTGATTTCAGAACTGGTCCTGGCCGTCGAGATGGGCGCAGACGCGACCGATATCGCGCGTACCATCCATCCGCATCCAACGCTTGGCGAGTCGGTCGGCATGGCGGCGGAACTGTTTGAAGGCGTCTGTACCGACCTGCCGCCGGTCAAGAAGAAAGCCTGACTTGGACCAGGATCAGCTCAAACAGCAGGTGGCCGAGGCCGCGCTCGAAGAAATCCGCGGCGAGTTGCATGGCGATACCATCCTCGGGGTTGGCACCGGCACCACTGCGGATCGCTTCATCGATCTGCTCGGGCAGCTCAACGGCCCGTTGAAGGGTGCGGTGGCAAGTTCTGAACGCAGTGCCGCGCGTCTGCGATCGCGCGGCATCCGCGTGTTCGAACTGTACGAGGTCGACCGTCTGCCGATCTATGTCGATGGCGCAGATGAGGTCAACCTCGATCTCGACATGATCAAGGGCGGTGGCGGTGCCCTGACCCGGGAAAAAATCGTGGCTGCCGCGTCCGAGCGCTTCATCTGCATCGCAGACGGCAGCAAGCTGGTGGATCATCTGGGCAAGTTCGGCGTGCCGATCGAGGTCATCCCGATGGCGCGACGTCAGGTCGCACTGCGGCTGAAAGAGCTGGCAGCCGGGCTCGGCGCCCCTGAGCCGGTTCTGCGTCTGGCCGGTGACGGCTCGCCCTACAAGACCGACAATGGCAACTACATCATTGACCTGCACGGTTTGATGATTGCCCATGCCGCCCAGCTTGAGACCGCAATCGATGGCCTGGTTGGGGTTGTTTGCAACGGTATTTTCGCGCGCAGGGGTGCAGACGTACTTCTGCTTGCAAGACCTTTAGGCGTGGAGCGATATTTACGGCATGCTTGAGGTCTTGAAACAAATGTGTCATATGCAAAGCATATCCTCACTCGATTGCGCCCTGACTTGCACTCATGTCTGACCACACATCCAAGCAATTTGATTCAGAACTAGAAGCCGTTCGGTCCAGCGTCCTGCAAATGGGTGGACTGGTTGAAGAGCAGATCAATCGTGCCATCGAAGCCCTGGCGAGCGGCGACCTGGCCTCCATCGATACCATCGCGGTGACCGGAAAACAGGTCAATCGCATGGAAATCGACCTCGACGAGCAGTGCAGTCACATCATCGCGCGCAGGCAGCCCACGGCTGGAGACCTGCGCCTCCTGATGACGGTCATCAAGGTGATTACCGATCTGGAACGGATCGGTGACGAGGCCGAGAAAATCGCCCGCATGGCGCGCCTGATCCACGAAGCCGAGCGTGCCAACATGCCGCGCGTGGAACTGGCTCACATGGCAGATGCCGCCATCACCATGCTGCGCAAGGCGCTCGATTCGTTTGCGCGGCTTGACCCCATCTCGGCAGCCCAGGTGGTGCGTGACGATCTGGCCCTCGACGACGAGTACAACGCCATCATGCGTCAGCTGATCACGTTCATGATCGAGGATCCGCGCACCATCTCGCGCTCAATCGAGACGCTTTTCATCGTCAAGGCGCTCGAACGCATCGGTGACCACGCCAAGAACATGTGCGAGTACACGGTCTACATGGTCAAGGGCCGCGACGTGCGCCACATGGACGTCGAGCACCTGGAACGCGAAGCGGCGCAGTAATACCGCCCAGGGCCATCCTGGGCGTCGCCGCTACGACCCTTGCGTCGGCGGGACGAAGCCCTGCGCGACGTCTGCGCCCGACCCAAAGAAATGCTGTTCCATCTGCTGCGTCAGATACTTGCGCGCCCTGACATCGGCCAGGTTGAGCCGATTCTCGTTGACCAGCATGGTCTGGTGTTTTTGCCACTCGGCCCACGCCTGCTTCGACACATTGAGATAGATGCGCTGTCCCAATTCTCCTGGGACCGGCGGAAAATCCAGGCCCTCGGCCTCGCGGTTGAGCTTGACGCATTGCACGGTTCTGCTCATTTCTAGTTCCTAGTACACTTGGTCGATGAGTGGCGATTTTAATCCAAGCGCAGCGTGCGTTTGGGGCGCCTGAACATTTCTGCTGCTGAATGCCGAAAATCAACATTGTGTCGAGGCGCTCGACCCCGCGCCGGCTGACGGCTGCCGAACTGCGCGCCGTGGAACGCGAGAAAGTCCGCCTGAGTATCGAACTGCACGACGGGGTAGGGCAGCACCTGACTGGAATTGCCTTTCTTGCCAAAGCCCTCGCCAATCAGCTGCGCGCAGCCGATGCGGTCGAGGCAGGCAATGCCGAACAGATTGCCCAGCTCACCAACGAGGCTATTTCAAGTATCAGGGCGCTGGCGCGTGGCTTGCGCCCGGTTGGCACCGAAGATAACGCTCTAATCGTGGCGCTCGCGCAACTGACGCGCGATATCCATCAGGTCTACGGCATCGAATGCCGCTACGGGGCCGACGAAAATGCGACGATTGCCTCTGCGCTGGTGTCGCATCACCTGTACAGGATTGCCCAGGAAGCAGTGCACAATGCGGTCAAACACGGCGCTCGGGGCAAAATAAGTATCGATTTCGTGGCGCGCGGCGACCAGTTGGTGCTGACGGTCACGAATACGGGCAGACTGCCGGACGCCCGGGCGGAAGCGGCAAGGGAAGAGCAGGGCATTGGCATGGTCAGCATGCGTTATCGCGCTGCCCTGATCGGCGCCCGCTTGAGTTTTGAGAATTTCAGAACCAGTGAAGTACGTCTGCGCGTCACGATCAACCGGCAGATCGCGCAGACTTTGAGGGAAGAAGGGGACATCGAATAATGAACACTCAGGCCTCGACCATCGGCCCGCTGCCTGCCAAGGCGCGCATTATGATTGTCGATGACCATGTCATCGTGCGCCAGGGCATCGCCCAGCTGGTCAATCGTGAACCCGACCTCGACGTGCGCTATGAGGCAGGTGATGCCGACTCGGCGGTCGCACTGCTGGCCGCCGAGCCGGTCGACCTCGCAATCGTCGACATTTCGCTGCCTGGCACCTCCGGACTCGAACTGGTCAAGATGATGCACGCACAAAAGCCCAGTCTGCCGATCCTGATGATGAGCATGCATGACGAGGCGCTCTATTCCGACCGTGCCTTCCGGGCCGGTGCCAAGGGCTACGTCATGAAGCAGGAGGCCACCGAGCGGCTGCTGATGGCGATCCGCAAGATTCTGAACGGTGGTGTCTACGTCAGCGACCGCATGCAGACCGTGATGGTGCAGCGTTTCTTGAGCAGCGGCATGGATCAGAAGGTGTCGTTCATTGACAATCTGACCGATCGCGAGTTCGAGATTCTGCGCATGATCGGGCAGGGCCTGACCGTCTCGGAGATCGCAGCCAAGCTGGGACGCTCGGTCAAGACCGTCGAGGCGCATCGCGCCAACCTGCGTGAAAAACTCGGGCTGAAGCGCGCCGCCGAGCTGGCCCGCTTCGCCACCCAGTGGGCCGAACGCGGCAACTGATGGGCGCGGCAGCTAGAGCCGCTTGATCAGCACCTGACTCTTGCGTGACCAGTTGTACATGCGCTGCCGGTCCTTGGGCAGTGCATCGACGCTTGCCGGATGAAAGCCGCGCTTCAGGAACCAGTGGGCGGTGCGGGTGGTGAGCACGAACAGTGCGTCGAGTCCCTGGGTGCGGGCGCGCTGCTCGATGCGCTTCATGAGCTTCTCGCCATCACCCATGCCCTGCGCATCAGGTGACACCGTCAGGCATGCCATCTCGCCCATCTTCTCGTGCGGAAAGGCGTAAAGCGCCGCGCAGCCGAACAGGCGCCCGTCATGCTCGATAACGCTGAAATAGTCGATCTCGCGCTCGATCCGGCCGCGCCCCCGTTTCACCAGCGTGCCATCTTGTTCCAGCGGCTCGATCAGCTTCAGGATGCCACCCACGTCGTCGATGGTGGCTTCGCGCATTTCCTCAAGATCGTCTGCCGCGATCATGGTGCCCACACCATCGTGCGTAAAGATCTCAAGCAGCGCCCCGCCATCAAGGTCGAACGGCACCAGGTGCACGCGTGGCACGCCCGCCGAGATCGCGCGCAGCGCGTGCTTGAGGTAGAGCGCGGTGTCGGCCGGCAATGCACCCGAGGCCATCAGGCGATTGGCCGAGACACTCGACAGCTCGCGGATCAGCTCGTCCTCGCACTCTTCGATACCAGGCGTCTCGGTCAGAAACAGCAGCTTGTCGGCACGCAGCGTGGCAGCCACGCTGGCGGCGACATCTTCCATGTCCAGGTTGAAGGCTTCGCCGGTTGGGGAAAAGCCGAGCGGCGAGATCAGCACCACGGCGCGTGCGGCAAGCGCCATCTCGATCAGTTCGGAGGCAACTTTTCGAACCACGCCGGTACTTTGATAGTCGATGCCATCGACCACGCCCACCGGCCGGGCGGTGATGAAGTTGCCCGACAGCACCTTGATGTCGGCGTTCCACATCGGCGTATTGGCCAGACCCTGCGAGAACGCGGCTTCGATGTCGAGACGGATTTCGCCGGCAGCCTCCTTGGCGCATTCAAGCGCCGCGCTGTCCGTGATGCGCACACCGGCCACGAACTGTGATTCGATCTGGCGCAGTCTGAGCTGCTCTTCGATCTGCGGCCTCGAGCCGTGTACCACCACCACGCGAATGCCAAGCGCGCGCAACAAAGCCAGGTCCTCGCAGATGCGTTTGAGGCGTCCGGCGAGCACCGCCTCGCCCCCAAAGGCGATCACGAAAACGCGCCGCTTGAAGGCGTGCACGTAAGGCGCTACGGCGCGAAACCACGCGACGAACTGGGCTTGCGAGACCGGCTCGTCCTCGCTGTAGGAAGGCATGTTGCTGCGATCCTCGTCCAGGTCAGGGCGCGGTGAGGGGGGCGTGTCAGGTGCGTTCATGGGCCGATTATAATTACGATTGCGACGCGAACGGGTCTGCTCATTCGAGTTCAGACGCAGCGTATGCCCCAAACATGCCAGATACCCGTCCTCGGACCGGTCGCCGGACACGCCAGGCGCGTCCGACTGCCGCGCCAGCCCACCTCGTACCACCGCTGAGTTTTCCTGAAGCGCTGCCCGTTTCTGCGCGCCGCGAAGATATTGCCCGGGCCATCGAGCAGCACCCGGTGGTGATCGTGTGCGGGGAAACCGGCTCGGGCAAGACCACCCAACTGCCCAAGATCTGCATGTCGATCGGCCGCGGCCGCGGCGCGGGCGGCACCGGCCTCATCGGGCACACCCAGCCGCGCCGCATTGCGGCCTCGAGCGTCGCGCGTCGCATTGCCGAGGAGATCGGCTCGCCGCTCGGCGAGCACGTCGGCTACAAGGTGCGTTTTACCGATGTGCTGTCGGCTGGTGCCACCGTCAAGGTGATGACCGACGGCATCCTGTTGGCCGAAACCCAGGGCGATCCGCTGTTGCAGGCCTATGACACCATCATCATCGACGAGGCGCACGAGCGCAGTCTCAATATCGATTTCCTGCTCGGCTATCTCAAGGAGATCCTGGCACAGCGCCATGATCTGAAGGTGATCGTGACCTCGGCCACCATCGACGCGGCGCGTTTTGCCGAATATTTCGCCGTCGATGGCAAACCAGCGCCGGTGATCGAGGTGTCGGGCCGTCTCTACCCGGTCGAGATCCGGTATCGGCCGATCGATGCAGCTGCACGCAGCGACGAAGCAGGCGAGGCACTGGTTGCTGCAGTCGATGAGCTCGCGCGCGTCGGTTCGGGTGACGTGCTGGTGTTCCTGCCCGGTGAACGCGAGATCCGCGAGGCGGCTGAGCTGTTGCGCAAGCATCATCCGCCGCATACCGAGATCCTGCCGCTCTTCTCGCGACTTTCTGCAGCCGAGCAGCAGCGCGTGTTCCAGAGCAGCAATGCGCGGCGCATCGTGCTTGCCACCAACGTGGCGGAGACGTCGCTTACCGTGCCTGGCATTCGCTATGTGGTCGATACCGGCCTGGCGCGCGTAAAGCGCTACAGCTACCGCAACAAGGTGGAACAG
>CAZZVZ010000120.1:0-8495 GCA_964657655.1 Gammaproteobacteria bacterium
TTTCTCACCTCGCTCGACGCTGCCCACAAGGCCGGCCCGTTTCCAGAGCGCCTCAACCTGCATTACGAGAAGGTCGAGGACCTGCGCTACGGCGAGAATCCGCATCAGGCAGCGGCTTTCTATCGCGACGTCAAACCTCTCGCGGGTGGTCTTGCCAACTACACCCAGCTGCAAGGCAAGGCCCTGTCGTACAACAACCTGGCCGACGCCGACGCCGCCTGGGAATGCGTCAAGAGCTTCGAGGGAATCTGCTGCGTGATCGTCAAACATGCCAACCCATGCGGGGTGGCGCTGGCGGTTGACGCCAAGACTGCCTATCGGCGCGCCTTTTCTACCGATCCGACCTCGGCATTTGGCGGCATCATCGCCTTTAACTGCGAACTGACGGGAGAAGCAGCCGAGGCGATTGCCGAACAGTTCGCCGAGGTCATCATCGCACCCGCGGTCAGCAGCGCAGCGCGCGCGGTGTTCGCCACCAAGAACAACCTGCGCGTGCTGGAAGTACCGATCGGCACGA
Source organism: Gammaproteobacteria bacterium (assembly GCA_964657655.1). Lineage (GTDB taxonomy): Bacteria > Pseudomonadota > Gammaproteobacteria > Burkholderiales > Burkholderiaceae_D > CAJCIC01. The sequence continues at coordinate 518 of CAZZVZ010000120.1, forward strand.
CACAACGCAGCTTCGATCTGAAACGCATCGGCGGCGGCCTGCTGGTGCAAGACGCTGACGTCACGAGCGTGGATGCTGCTCACTTCAAGGTGGTGACCAGGCTCGCTCCCAGTGCTGAACAGCTGCGCGACCTGGCGTTTGCCTGGCGGGTCGCCAAGTACGTCAAGTCCAATGCCATCGTGTTCTGCAAGGACGGCATGACAGTCGGTGTTGGCGCGGGCCAGATGAGCCGCGTCGATTCAGCCCGCATCGCTAGCATCAAGGCGGCCAACGCCAAGCTGGTGCTGGCCGGATCGGTGATCGCCTCAGACGCCTTTTTCCCGTTCCGGGACGGCCTTGACGTGGTGATCGATGCCGGCGCGGTCGCCGTGGTGCAGCCCGGCGGCAGCATGCGCGACGACGAAGTGATCGCCGCCGCCGACGAACGTGGCATCGCCATGGTGCTCACCGGAATGCGACATTTCCGGCACTAACCGCGCATCCGTCGCAACAGGGCATCTGATGGTAGCCTCGCTCTTTTAGGCGCTGCCATGATCATTCTCGGTGTCGACCCGGGGCTTCGCGTCACCGGCTTTGGTGTCATTAGACAGCAAGGCAGTCAGCTCTTCTATCTGTCGAGCGGTGTCATCCGCACGCCTCTTGGAACCTTGCCGGATCGGCTCAAGGTGATTCTTGACGGGCTGAATCAGGTGGTGGCCGAGCACCGTCCCGACCAGTCAGCCATCGAGAAGGTGTTCGTCAACGTCAACCCGCAATCGACCCTGCTGCTCGGACACGCGCGCGGCGCGGCGATCGCGGCGCTGGTTCAAAACGGCGTGCCGGTGGCCGAATACACCGCGCTGCAGACCAAACAGGCGACCGTCGGCCACGGCAAGGCCGACAAGGCACAGGTGCAGGCCATGGTGCAGCGCCTGCTGGCCCTTTCTGCCATGCCGGGCACCGACGCCTCGGATGCCCTGGCCTGCGCCATCTGCCATGCGCACGCGCAGCGCAACCTGAGCGGCCTGCAGGCGATGGCGCCGGCGCTTGGCATCAGCGGCTTGCGCATGCGCCGCGGCCGGCTGGTCGGCTAGCTGCTGCCCTCGCGTATCATTACTGTGACTCATAGGAGATATTGGCATGATCAAGATTGGCGAAAAAGTACCTGATGCAAGCCTGGCGGAATTCATCGAAGTCGAGGGCAATAGCTGCTCGGTCGGCCCCAACACATTTCACGTGAAGGATCTGACCAAGGGCAAGACTATTGCGGTGTTCGGTCTGCCCGGCGCATTTACGCCCACCTGTTCGGCCAAGCATGTGCCGGGGTACCTCGAGCATTTCGACGCCTTCCTCGCCAAGGGCGTCGACGAAATCTGGTGCGTGTCGGTCAACGACCCATTTGTGATGGGCGCCTGGGGACGCGATCTGGGCAGTGCCGGCAAGGTGCGCATGATGGGCGACGGGTCGGCCGAATGGACCAAGGCGCTTGGCCTCGAGATGGATCTGACCGCACGCGGCATGGGGGTGCGCTCGCAGCGCTATTCGATGCTGATCGAAGACGGCACCGTCAAGTCACTCAATCTTGAAGCGCCTGGCAAGTTCGAGGTCAGCGACGCCACCACCCTTTTGAACCAGCTCGGCTAGCACGCGTGATCGGCCGCCTGTCTGGAGTGCTGCTCGAGAAAAACCCGCCGCAGGTGCTGGTCGACTGCGGCGGCGTCGGCTACGAGGTCGACGTTTCGATGAGCACCTTCTACAACCTTCCCGAACTCGGCGGGCGCGTCACGCTGCTCACGCACATGGTGGTGCGCGAAGACGCCCAGCTGCTCTACGGCTTTGGCAATCAGTCAGAACGCGCCGCGTTTCGCGAGCTGGTCAAGATTTCAGGCGTTGGCCCTCGTACCGCGCTGGCGGTGCTGTCGGGCATTTCGGTCAACGAACTGGCCGAGGTGGTCACGCTGCAGCAGACCGCACGCCTCACGCAGGTACCAGGCATCGGCAAGAAGACCGCCGAGCGGCTGCTGCTTGAATTGAAGGGCAAGCTCGGCGCCGACCTGCAGGGCGCGGCATTGCCAGGCGACTCTGCTGGCGATATCGTCAAGGCACTGACTGCACTTGGCTATTCCGAACGCGAGGCGCTGGCGAGCGTCAAGGGCATGGAGCCCGGCATTGCCGTGGCCAACGGCATTCGCGCTGCTCTAAAACTCCTCGGGCGCCACTGATGATCGAGACCGAGCGACTGATATCCGCCGACCCGGTATCTCCTGCCGAGGAGGCAGTGGAACGGGCGCTGCGCCCGCGTGCCCTTGACGAATATGTCGGCCAGGCCAAGATCAGGGAGCAGCTGTCGATCTTTGTCGAAGCGGCCAAAAATCGCTCGGAAGCGCTCGATCACGTGCTGCTGTTCGGGCCGCCCGGGCTTGGCAAGACCACCCTGGCGCACATCATTGCGCGCGAGATGGGCGTCAATCTGCGCCAGACATCGGGTCCGGTCCTCGAGCGCGCTGGAGATCTCGCGGCATTGCTGACCAATCTCGAGGCCCGCGACGTTCTCTTCATCGACGAAATCCATCGCCTGTCGCCGGTGGTCGAGGAGCTGCTCTATCCCGCGCTGGAAGACTTTCAGATCGATATCATGATCGGCGAAGGACCCTCGGCGCGCAGCGTCAAGCTCGACCTGCAGCCGTTCACCCTGGTCGGCGCCACCACGCGTGCCGGCATGCTGACCAATCCGCTGCGAGACCGTTTTGGCATCGTCGCCAGGCTCGAGTTCTACAGCGCCGAGGAAATCGGCCGCATCGTGACGCGCTCGGCCGGCCTGCTGAACGTCACGCTCGCGCCAGACGGCGCGCTCGAGATTGCGAAACGCTCGCGCGGCACGCCGCGCATTGCCAACCGGCTGCTGCGCCGGGTCCGCGACTATGCCCAGGTGAAGGGCGATGGTCATATCAGCGCACCGATCGCAGATGCTGCCCTGTCGATGCTCGACGTCGATCCGATGGGCTTTGACGTGATGGACAGAAAGCTTCTGGAAGCCGTGCTGCTGCGTTTTAACGGTGGCCCGGTCGGCCTTGACAACCTGGCCGCAGCCATCGGTGAGGAACGCGATACCATCGAGGATGTGCTGGAGCCTTATCTGATCCAGCAGGGTTACCTGCAGCGGACCCTGCGCGGGCGCATCGCGACGCCCGCGGCGTACAGCCATTTCGGTCTGACCGTGCCCCAGGGCGGCCCCGGCGACCTATTTGGCGCGCCCTAGCAATTTCCGGTCAACCGGAGCTGCGACTGGCTCGTTGCTCAGTACTATTGCGCTGTTTCGAGCGTTTGTCTTTTTCCCCGACGTCTAGCGCCGCAACGCATGGCCGACTCATTTGAATTCTCCATTCGCGTCTATTACGAAGACACCGACGCTGGCGGAGTGGTGTTCTATGCCAACTATCTGCGCTTCTTCGAGCGCGCCCGCACCGAATGGTTGCGTCATTGCGGTGTGTCCCAGCGTCAGATGACCGACCAGCACCAGGTGATGTTCGTGGTCAAGTCGACCACGGTGGAGTACCACCGGCCTGCCCGCCTCGATGATCTGCTGCTGATCCGCTCGCGAATCGAGCGGCTCGGCCAGGTCGCAGTCACTTTTCATCAAGAGGCGTGGCTCGGCAGCGGGGGCGACGCCGAACTACTCAGCAGCAGCGCCATCAAAGTGGGGTGTGTAAGTTGCGCATCCCTGCGCCCTGCCCCAATCCCAGCCGCTGTGCGCAGCGCCCTGCAACCCTGACCTGGCCTTAACAACGTGAATTCGGACCTTTCCATCCTCACCCTGATCACCGGGGCTAGTCTGTTCGTTCAATGCGTATTGGCGCTGCTGGCGCTGGTCTCGCTCATGAGCTGGACCTACATCTTTCGCAAATACTTCGAAATTCGGGCCGCCAAGGCACAGACCGAGCAGTTCGAGGAAGATTTCTGGGCGGGCGGTGACCTGAACGACCTGTATGCCAGGGCCTCCAACCGGCGTACCAAGATCGGTGCGCTGGGCCGCATCTTCGAGGCTGGCATGCGCGAATTCATGAAGGCGCGCGCCCAGCGGGTCGAATCGAGCGCCATCCTCGACGGCGCCAGGCGCGCCATGCGAGCGGCCTTTCAGCGCGAAATGGACGCCCTCGACGCCCACCTCTCCTTTCTCGCCTCGGCGGGGTCAGTAAGCCCTTACGTCGGCTTGCTGGGCACGGTGTGGGGCATCATGAACGCGTTTCGCGGCCTGGCCAACGTGCAGCAGGCAACCCTGGCGCACGTCGCGCCGGGCATTGCCGAAGCACTGGTCGCGACCGCGATTGGCCTGTTCGCAGCGATTCCGGCGGTGGTGGCCTACAACCGTTTCATCCACGACACCGATCGCCTGGCGATCCGCTTCGAGAGCTTCATCGAAGAATTCTCGAACATCTTGCTGCGTCAGGCACGCTGATGGCATCCGTCAGCCGCGGATCTTCGATGCGTGGCGGCCGCGGTCGCCGCAGCATGTCCGAGATCAACGTCGTGCCCTACATCGACGTGATGCTGGTGCTGTTGGTCATCTTCATGGTGACCGCCCCGCTGGTGACGCCTGGAACCGTCGATGTTCCAACCGTTGGCAAGTCCTCGAATGCACCGACTAGCTACGTGCAGATCGAACTCAAGCTCGACGGCAGCATGAACGTCAAGGTGGTCGGGGGCAGCAGCCCGAGCACGCAGAATGTGACGTCGGTGGATGCCATCTTGCCGATCGTGCAGCGCGAGCAGTCGCATGACAGCAACAATCCGGCGCCCGTCATCATCGCTGCCGACAAGTCGATCCAGTACGACAAGGTGATGCAGGTCATGTCGAAACTGCAGTCAGCCGGCGTCAAGCGCGTGGGCCTGTCGGTCAAACCAAGTCCCCCGGAGAAATGACCACTCCATGGTGATCGCAGTCGAGGCAACACGCCAGTACACCGTGCCCCGCACCGGGCGCTCGGGTCCGGCCTTGCTGCTCGCGATCCTGATGCACGTGCTGCTCGGCCTGTTCCTGTTCTTCGGACTCAACTGGCAGAGCCACGCGCCGGAGGTGATCCAGGCCGAGGTGTGGAGTGCGCTGCCGCAAATCGCGGCACCGGCGCAGACAGCGCCGCCGCCGCCGCCGGTCGTGGTCGAGCCGCCCAAGCAAGTGGACGTGGTGCCCCCTCCACCGCCACCCGTGCAGCCTGAGATCACCATCAAGGAGCCGGTCAAGAAACCACCTGAGAAGGTCGCGCCTCCACCCCCTCCTCCGCCGGTGCAGCAAAAGACCGAGCCGAAGCCGGCCAAGCTCCCGCCTCCGCCTCCCGCACCCAAGATTGCGCCGCTCAGCCAGGACGTCACCAAGCTCGTGCCGGATCTGCCTTCCACGGGCACGGCTGCCCAGACCTCCGGGCCGAAGGGCAATCCCGGTTACGCCGCCAAGATTGCAACCATCATCCGCAGCCATATCAGTACTGCCGGCAAGCCGTCGGGGAACCCAACCGTGGTGATAACAATCCAATTGTTGCCGAGCGGGGAGGTGCGCGATGTCCAGATCAAGCAGGGCAGCGGCCAGCCCGCCTTCGACAGCAAGGTGGTGGACGCGGTGTCCCTCGGGGCGCCGTACCCGAAAGACACCGACGGCAAGGTGCCGCCCTCGATGGAGCTCTATTACAAGTACGACCCGAGTCAACCGTAATCAACTGAACCGCCTCACAACCTGGTACCCGATGGCCTTTCCCAAAATCTCCCTGAAATCGCTGTTCTTCGTGCCGCTCACCGCGGTCCTGACGCTGGGCCTGTCGGGTCTGGCCCAAGCTCAGCTGCGCATCGACGTCTCGGGCGTTGGCAACAACCAGATTCCGGTGGCGATCGCGAACTTCGCCGGAGAGGCGACGCCACCGCAGGACCTGCCGCAGATCGTGCGGGATGACCTGAATCGCAGCGGTGTGTTCCGCACCGTCGATGCCGGCGTGGCACCGGTGGCGGAGTCCGACCAGATCGACGCCGGCGCCTGGAAAACGCGCGGCGCCAACGCGGTGGTCGCAGGCAGTGCCAGGCGTGGGCCGAACGGCCAGCTGGTGGTGCGCTTTGTGCTGTTTGATGTCGCCAAGAACCAGAGTCTGGGCGGGCGCGAATTCGTGATCGCCTCGCCCAATTTGCTGCGCCTGAGCGCGCACAAGATTGCTGATTATGTCTACGAACAACTGACCGGACAAAAGGGTGTGTTCTCCACCCATATCGCTTACGTGACCCGTACCAGCCAGACCTCGTATTCGCTCAACATCGCCGACGCCGATGGGCAGAACGTCGCCACCGCACTGCGCTCGGATCAGCCCATCATCTCGCCCACCTGGTCGCCCGATGGCACGAAGCTCGCTTACGTCGGCTTTCGGCTCAAGAAACCCGTGGTCTATGTGCAAGGCATCATGACAGGTACCATCGTGCCGGTCTCCAACTTCCTTGGCAGCAACAGCGCGCCTGCCTGGGCGCCGGACGGTCGCACCCTCGCCGTGGTGCTGTCGCGTGACGGCAATTCCCAGATCTACCTGATTAACGCCGATGGATCGGGTGCGCCACGGCGTCTGACGCACTCGAGCGGTATCGACACCGAGCCGTTTTTCTCGCCTGACGGCCAGTCGGTGTATTTCACCAGCGACCGCGGCGGCGGTCCCCAGATCTACCGCATGCCTGCGGGCGGCGGCGAAGCCAGCCGGGTCACCTTCAAGGGTGACTACAACATCAGTCCGCGCATCAGCCCGGACGGCAAGTCGCTGGCGTTCATCTCAAGGCGCGGCGGCAAGTTCCAGCTTTACATCATGGATCTGGCAAGCGGCCAGGAGCTGCTGCTGACCGACACCAGCGAAGATGAGTCACCGAGCTTTGCGCCCAATGGCCAGATGCTGCTGTACGCCACCAAGATCGGCCGCGGCGTGCTGGCCGAGGCTTCAGCTGACGGCTCAGTGCACGAGCGCCTGAGCAACGAGGCCGCAGGTGACGTGCGCGAACCCGCCTGGGGACCGTTCGTTCAATGACCGAATTTCACACCGCTACAAACACTGCTTTCAAACGTCCGTTTTTTTATTGTTTTAACAACAGGGGTCACATCATGAAGAAGAATGCCGTACGTCTTAGCATCACAACTGCAGCGCTGCTGGTCTTGGCAGCATGCTCCACGCCGGTTCCAAAAGATAATGGCATGGACAACCAAGGGAATAACGGCACGCCGCCGGGCCAAAGCGGCGTGGTGACGGTTGACCAAGGTCCCCTGCCTGGTACCGCCCTGCCACCTGACGTCGCTGCTGCCCATAGCGTCTACTTCGACTACGACAGCTACATCGTCAAGGACGATTCGCGTCCTGTCATCGTGACCAACGCCAACTTCCTGAAGAAGACCGGCCGTCACGTCATTTTGCAAGGCAACACCGACGAACGTGGTGGCAGCGAATTCAATCTGGCGCTCGGTCAAAAGCGTGCCGAAGCAGTGCGCAAGCAGCTGACGCTGCTCGGCGTGCCTGACGGTCAGCTGGAAGCTGTAAGCTTCGGCAAGGAAAAGCCGCAAGCCCAAGGTCACGATGAATCTGCCTGGGCGCAAAATCGCCGGGTTGATTTCTCGTACTAAACCAGAAGGAGCTGTGCATGCGTCGCTATTTTTCTCGCAGTCTTGTGTTGGTGGCGACGCTCGCCGGCCTCTCTCAGGTACCGGCTCACGCTGGTTTGTTCGATGACGATGAGGCACGCAAAGCCCTGCTGGATTTGCGTGTCAAAGTCGATCAGAACCAGAAAGATCTCTCCAGTCGTATCGATCGGCTGGAGCCAGGACAACTCGATCTGGCCAATCAGATCGAGTCCCTGCGCGAGGATATTGCCAAGCTGCGTGGAGAAATCGAGCTGCTCAACAATTCGATTGCGACGCAGGACAATCGCTCCAAGGATTACTACACCGATCTCGACTCCCGCTTGCGCAAGCTCGAGCCGCAGCAGGTCACCGTCG
>CAZZVZ010000121.1:0-8472 GCA_964657655.1 Gammaproteobacteria bacterium
CATGTCAGCCACGATGTCCTCGTACTGAACTTCCAGGAAACGACCGGGCAGCAGCGCGCGCCAGTGATCCATCAGGCGGGCGTAGCTGGCGTACTGGCGCCCGAGTTCTGCCAGATCGTAGGTGCCGTTCTGAGTGTAGCCGAAGAGCCGCGTGAAACATGACACGCAGGTATCGATCGGGTCGCGTTTGACGTGGATGATGCGGGCGTTGGGCAACATGGCTGCGATCAAGCCGAGCGCGTAGTAGTTGGCCGGCATCTTGTCGGTCACGCGCGGGAAAGGATTGCTCGCCGCGGGCAGCTGTGCCAGGTACTGGCCGCCCCATGCGGTCAGTTCTTTTGGCGTCAAGGCACGTAGATTCTCGGGAAAGCGCAGCGCTCGAGAGCTCAGCGCGAAAGGCGCCTGACCTGCCACGCTCAGCAGCGTGCCGAGCTCGCCCGCACCATACACTTGTGAATGACTGGCGATGATCTGCTCGGTCAGTGTCGTGCCAGAACGCGGCATGCCGAGCACGAAGATCGGCTTTCGGCTGGCATCGCCAGCGCCTTGCATGCGCCGCATGAACTGCTCGTCGATCACCTCCGCGATACGCCGGCCCTTGCTGCTTTCTTCGGCGACGTCATAGGCGATCAGCCCGCGCTTGATGCTGGCACCCTTGATATATTCCTCGAACGCCTCGTGGTATTGCCCCAGATCGTCAAGGACCTTGCCGCGTGCATAGTGCAGCGAGACGCGTTTCATGGGATTGAGATTGTCTGCTGCTGCCATGACTTCGAGCTGCTCGATGACCGGATCGCCCGGTTTGATCTTCTGGCCCTGCACCAGATGGAAACTCGCCATCACGTCGGCAGGATTGATGCGCAGCGCCTCACGGTACAGATTCTCGGACTGCTCGATGTCACCATTTTCAAGACGTAGTGTGCCAAGACCGGTCAGGGCTTCGTTGTTCTGCGGTTCGAGTTCCAGCGCCTTCTTGAAGTGTCCTTCCGCTTCGCCACCGCGGCCGGTCTGAATCAGCAGCGCGCCGAGCTGGCATTGGACCGCAGCAGAATCAGGAGACAGCGCGACCGCGCGCCGCAGCAACTGCTCGGCCGTGTCGCGGTGATCGGTATCCATCATCGCAGCTGCAAGTGCGAGTAGCGCCTCGATGTGGTCGGGCTTGATCTGCAGGGCACGCTGCAGCAGTGCGACCGCATCGAGAGACCGGCCCGATTCGAGGTGCGCGAGCCCGAGGTTACAGAGCGCTTCGGGATAGTCCGGCTTGAGCACCAATGCACGCTCGAGATGCGGCACGGCCTCTTCGGGACGGTCGTCTTCGCACAGCACGGCGCCCAGGTTGCTGAGCGACTCGAGATAGTCGGGCTGCAGCGCGAGCGCGCGTCGATACCAGTGCGCTGCGCCCGGCAGGTTCTTGCGTTTGCGCTCGATGCTGCCGAGATTGTTGAGTGCCGGCAGATAGTTGGGCTGCAGCTCGAGAGCGCGCTTCTGGCTCGCCTCTGCCGCGTCGAACTGTTCTGCGTCGTATTGGGCGACACCAAGATTGCTGTGCGCCGAGACAAGTTCGGGGTCGAGTTCGACAGCGCGCAAGCCCGACTCGATCGCCTCCTTGGCATGGCCCTGCTGGCGCAGGATCTCGGCCAGGTTGGAATGGAACACAGCGATTCCCGGCTCGCTTGCGATCGCCCGGCGAAACAAGTCGGTCGCTGCCAGAAGCTGGCCTGCGCTAAAGGCCACCACACCCAGCATGTGCAAGGCGTGGGCGTGGTTGGGTGCCTCGCTCAACACCTGACGCAGCAGCTTCTCTGCTTCGCCAAGGCGGCCTGCCGCCTGCAGGCGCGCCGCGAGATCAAGCGCCTGGCCGATGTCGAGCCTGCCATGGCTGTCAGCCACGTCGCGGCGCGTGACTTGCGCTTCGGTCACCCCCTGGTTGGCGCGCACGCGCTGCGGCGCCGGCGCGCGGGCAAAGTTCTGCGAGATCTGTCGCATAGGCGCATGCGCCAGCAGCGCGTTGTTGAGTGCGCCGATGGCGCTCGGCCAATCGCCCAAGCCTGATTGATTGAAGATCCTAAGCGTTGGATACCAGGGGCTATCGTGTCGCTGATGCAACCAGCGCCATTCGCTGTCGTAGCGATTGAGCATCCACACCGGCCGGCCGAGGCCACCTGCCAGATGCACCATGGAAGAGTCGACCGAGATAATCAGGTCGAGGTTTTCGATCAGGGCGGCGCTGTCCGCAAAATCAGTCAGTTCGTCGGTCCAGTCGTGCCACTCGACACCTTCTGGAATCACCGGGCGCAAATCCTCGGGCGCCCATTTCTGCAGGCTGATCCAGCCCACTCGCCGATCCTCGAGCAGAGGCTTCAATTCTTCAAACGCGACGCTGCGACGCGCATCGTACTGGTGCGTCTTGCGACCGGCCCAGGCAATGCCGACCCGCAACGGCTTGTTGACGTTGCGCTCGAGCCGGCCGCGCCAGAAGGCGGACGCGGGCGGGGCCACCTTCAGGTAGGGAGGCGTGGCGGGCGGAATATTGTCGAGGCGGGTGGCAAAGGCACGCGGTAGCGACATCAGCGGGCACTGCAGATCCCAGTCGTTCAGGTCGGGCGGCATGCGCGTGAACAACGCGATGCGCTCCCCGAAACTCCATTCCATGAGACGCAAGGTGGGCGGCGAGCAGGCAAAGCCGACGCGCTCGAAGCGCTCAGCGGCCAGCAGCAGGTAGCGTCCGAACTGGAAGATGTCACCGAAGCCCTGCTCGGTGATCACCAGCAAACGGCGCGAGCGGGTATCGGAGTCCCCGCTCCACTGCGGCAGCGGGCTGACGACCCGATTGATGGTGCCGCCGAGCGCTTCGGCAGAGCCGGTCCAGCGCGCTTCGTAATTGTCCCAGCCTTTGTCCCACAGACCCATGCGAAGCTGCAGCATGGCGAGGTTGAGTCTTGCGATCGCATTACCCGGCGCCAGCCTGACACACGCCTCAAGACAAGCGAGCGCCTCCTCGAGCCGGCCAAGTTCTTGCAGCACGAAGCCTTTGCTGTTGAGCAGTGTGTCCGACTCTGGACGCAAGGCGAGCCCGCGCTCATAGCATTCGAGCGCGCGCGCATGCAGGCCCTGGCGATACAACTCGGTGCCTTCGGCATGCCACTGCTCGGCGCTGCGCACCAGCTTGAAAACAACCGGCGGCTTGCTGGCGACCTGGTTGAGTGCGCTCACAAGCTCCGGACTCAAATCATCGTGGCGCCTGAAATTCTTGACCTCGTGCCAGAGCGGCTGCAGGTGTCTGGCGAAGTGCTTCCAGCGACCGACCGAACTGTTGTAGATCGGCTTTCGCACCTGCGCCACGCTTGCCGTCGCCACCACCCGTTTGTTGCGATGAAAGTCGAGGCAGGCGGGATCCCAGGGCAGGCCGACGAATTCGGTGACTCGACGTGCCTCGCCTTCGGTGTTCGCGATCATCGCTTCATAGGGCAGATCAAGAATGGTGCCGGGCGGCAGCACGGCGTGCCAGTGCTGCATCAGCCTGGCATAGCGGCTGTAATAGCGCCCCACCGTTCCCAGCTCGTAGGTGAACTCCATGCTCCTCGTGAAATGCCGTGTGAAGCACGAAAAGCACGAGTCGAGCGGGTCACGCATGGCGTGGATGATGCGGGCGTTGGGCAGTGCCAGATGAATCAGGCCGACATGAAAGAAATTGGCGGGCATCTTGTCGGTGATGTAGATGCTTCCTGGCGAAGTCCGCCAGACGCGATCAAGATAGGCGCGCCCCAGCTGGCGCAGCTTGGCGATATCGATCGGCGCATGGCCCAACGGCGCATCTGGAGTGGCATGCAGCAGCTCGCGCGTCAACTCATCAAAATCGGGAAGCTCTCCGGCGCCGTGCACCGAAGGGTGGCTGGCCAGGATCTGCTCGAGCAGGCTGGTGCCCGAACGGGGCATGCCAACGATGAAGATCGGCGTGCGCGTGTCATGCACCTCGTGCTCATGCTGGTGTGACGCGAAGAACGCAGCATCAAAGGTCTGCAGCACAGCGCGAAACATGGTTTCTGCACGGGCCTCATCGTAAGGCGTCAGACGGTGCTGCAGCGCGTTGCCTTCTGCATAGGCTTCGAATGCCGCGTCGTAATCACCAACATCGTCGAGCGCCTTGGCCAGCGCGAAGGAGAACTGCACCTGGGTCGCCGCTGACAGCGAAGTACGGTTGGCGGCAATCGCCCGCAGTGCCTCGAGATGGGGATCATCGCGCGTATAGGTCTTGAGCGACGACAGGTTGTAATGTGCCTCGGCAAAATCAGGACGATGAGCAAGCGCCAGCCCGAGATGCTGACGCGCTTCATCAAGCTGGCCCATGCCGATCAGCAGCGCGCCGAGATTATTCTGCGCCTCGGCATGTTCTGGATTGAGCCTCACAGCGCGCAGGTAGGCCTCGTGTGCGCCCTTTTTGTCACCTTCGATCTCGAGCAGTGAGCCCAGATTGTTCCAGGACATGCCATGTGTCGGGGCCAGCTTCAGGGCCCGGCGGTAGGCCTTGAGCGCATTCTTGACATCCTTCAGGTCGGAATAGACCAGCGCCAGGTTGTAGAAGCCGTCGACTTCCTTGGGCGCGAGCCGGGTCGCCGCCAGCGCACAGGCTTTGGCCTGCTCGAGACGTCCGAGTCTTCTCGACAATTCTCCCAGGTCGCGCTGGTAGACCGCGTTGCCGGTGTCGAGCAGCACAGCCTGCGCCACCAGGCGCGCGGCTTCCTCGAGGTCGTTCTGCTGAAAGCGGGTAATGCCGAGCGCATGCCAGGCCGGCGCATTGCGCGGATTCTTGTCGACCTCAGCTCGGTGTTGGCGCTCGGTGTCTGCCAGGGCAGTCATGCGTGTGTCTTGCGTCTTGAAGTTCATGCAGGGATGAATAATGAACGCCACCGCCAGTACTCGCCGCCGCCCATGTCGAAGGCGGCTGGCAAGTGCGCAACATGCGCTGATCGGGCACAGCGTCCTTGCTCATTGTAAAGCAGCGTCCAACCCAGTCCGGCGCACGGGCCGGACCCGCCAGGCCTGACGGCACGCTCTGCCAATTAAAAAAGACCCGGACACCTTGCGGCGTCCGGGTCCTAGGACCTGCAGGCGATGCTTAGAACGCCCAGCGCGCCTTGAACGACACGCTCTGGTCAGCAAATCCGTCACGCTGCTGCACATCGTAGCGGAATGACAGTTCCGGCATGTTGCCACGCGGTGTCGACGTGATGCCGATGCCACCCAGCAGAGCGCGCGGGCTCAGGCCCACACCCTGCGTCGAGAACGACAGTCCAGGCGCTCCGCTGAATGCAGCGACCACGCTGGTGTTGGTATGCGCCATCGAGTCGTAACCAATACCGAGGTTGCCGAACAACGTCAGATTGTCGTTGAGCTTTTGCGTCAGCTTGCCGTTGATCTGGGTCAGCAGCGATTCGAACGAAGTGCCCTTGGTATTCAGGCTCAAAGGCCCGGCACCACCTTCACTGTAGTCGTCGGTACTGATCCAGGTGTAATCCACCCGCACCTGAGGCGTAAAGATGGTCGAATCCGAAAGAGGCAGCGAACGCGCGATGCCGATACCGAAGTGCGCGTCCGACGAGATGAAGCTCGAGGTCGCATTGGTATTGGCAAACGCGATCTGGCGATGACCGTCGTTGCTGTTGATGCCGCCGTCGATCTGGGCATTGACTTCAGTACGCGGGTCGAGAGCATAACTGCCATAACCCATGAACTGATACATGTTGATGCGGTCGTTGTTGGGCGCGTCGTGCGAATTGCCCGACACATCGACGTTGGCGTAGGCAAACGCCAGGCCGACACGCGCTGCATTCGAGATCGCCGCATCGCCGCCCAGAGCCACCCCTTCGACACCCGAAGTAAAGCCAGGCGCGCCGTTCTGATCAGCTGCATTGGCCCAAGATCCAAACGGCTTGACCCAGGCATTCTGGTCCTGCGTGTAAGGCGAGCCCGCCGACATGCCGTAATTGCCCTCGACACGCGACTGAACCACCTGGTTCATCTGCGACATGGCAGCGTAGGTCGCCAGTGCTGCGTCACCCGACAGGAGCGGCAGTGTCTGCGAAGCGGCTCTCGACACATCGCGGCTGGTCTGCAGCTTGGCGATATCGTTGATCACGCCGCTGAACGGGCCTGTGCCGTTGCTGGCCAGGATGATCTTGTCGAGCACAGTAGCCGCGCCATATGCGTTGGTATTGCCGTTGGCAATCGTGTCTGGCAGCACCAGCGCGTTAAACGAGGTCACCAGATCGACGTTGTTGCCGTCGACAATTCCCTTGAAGGAGATCAGGTCGGAATTGTCGGTGACCTTGAAGGTCGAGGCCGTCAGATCGGTCGAGGTCAGGACGCCTGTGATGGTTTCCTTGTTGGTCAGCGTGTTGTTGCTGGCGATGTCGACCACGATGTTGGCATTGGGCGACAGGTTGGCAGCGCCGTTGATGGCCAGCACGCCGTGGTCGCTCTTGCTCGCCACGCCAACGCCGAAGGCACCGCTTGCCGCCTGGGTGTAGGTGCCCGTGATGGTGCCGGTGGTGCGTCCGACCGACACCGTGCCTTCGTTGGTGAAGCCCTGAGCGACCGTGACACCGTTGGCCTCGCCCGCGGTGCTTGCCATCGGGGTCAGGTTGAACAGCGCGCCTTGCGCCACGTCGAAGGACTGGACATTGAACGCGTTGGTGCCGGTAAAGGTGCCCGATGCGACGGTCACCGCGCTGTTGAGCGCGTACACGTCACCGACGAACGATCCGGTATTGCGACCCGAGATGATGATCGGCCCAAGGCTCGAGGTGGCATCGGCGTAGACCGAGTAGGTGCCGCCTGAAATCACACCGCTGTTGGAAAGACTGGATACCGTCGCGCCGTTGATCACGTCAACGCCCACTGCAGCGCCTGCGATCACGCCTGCATTGGCAATGCCGCCTGACACAGTCGCGGCATTCACCTGAATACCGGCATTCGAAGCGCCGATGATGCTGCCACCCGCGAGGTTGCTGATGCCGCCTTGCACCTGGGAGCCCGACAGAACCGCGATGCCGATGGTGGCGCCGCTGATCGACCCGCTGTTGGTGATTCCGCCCGCCACAGTAGCAGCGCTGGCAAGCACCACCGCGTCACCGGTGCTGCTGGTGATGACGCCGCTGTTGGTCATTCCGCCGGTTACCGTCGCGCCGCTGAAGACTCCGACGCCCAGTGCATTGCCGCTGATGGTGCCAGAATTCTGCACACCGCCGACCGTGCTGCCATCACTGACAACGACACCGGCATAATCGGCTGTGATCTGGCCGCTATTGGTAATCAGGCCCGTCACCGTGGCATTGTCGACCAGGATGCCGTAGTGCCCGCCCGAGGCATAGGTGCCGTGCTCTGAGATGACGCCAGCGTTGGCAATGGTGTCGACGGTAGAGTTCTCAACGTTGATGCCGTAAAGGCCGCTCGCGCCCGTGATCACACCGCCGGCAAGGTTGCTGATGCCGCCTGAGACCGTCGAATTGAACACGCCGATCCCGTAATACCCGTAGACGACACCCGAGTTCTTGATGCCGCCCGAGATGCTCGAACCGGTAAAAACATAAATGCCGATGGTCGGCGCCGAAATGGTGCCGCCGCTCAGGTTGGTGATGCCGCCCGAAATGGTCGAGCCGTACAAGCTAATGCCCGAGAAGGTGCCGGTGATGAGCCCGGCGTTGGTGATCGAGTCGACGCTGGACCCGTACAGGCCGATGCCGCTCGCGCCTGACATCACGCCGCCTGCAAGGTTATGGATGCCGCCCGTGACAGTGCTCGCCGTATAGACGGCGATGGCCGAGCTGTTGGTCGAGCCTGAGATCAGTCCGCTGTTGGTGATGCCACCTGTCAGCGTGCTGTGCGAGTACAGCACCAGGCCCTGGTTGCCGCCTGCAATGGTGCCGGTATTGGTCAGCCCGCCGGTCAGGACTCCGTTGGTATCGAGCAGCACGCCGTAACTGTTACCTCGAATCGTGCCGCTGTTGGTCAATCCCGAGACCACTGTGCCACCGCTGTAGATCTCGATGCCATTTCCGCCCGCCACGGTGCCGGTGTTGACAATCGAGCCGACCACACCATTGTTGCGCACGCGAATGCCAGTGCTGGCGCCAGAGATGGTCCCGCTGTTGCTGATCGCGCCAGTCACTGTGCCGAAGCTATACACCTGGATGCCAGCGTTGGGGCTGCTGATGGTGCCGCTGTTGCTGATCGAGCCAACCACAGCGCCGCTATACACGCGAATGCCCGAGTTGCCACCGGTGATCACGCCACCGGCCAGGTTCTGGATCGAGCCGACCTTGGCGCCAGAAGACACCACCACGCCGCCGCCGGTGCCGCCTTGGGTGTTGCCGATCGAACCCGAATTGACCACCGAGCCGACGGTCGAGCCGCCTTCGATGTAGACGCCGGTGTACTTGCCCTGGATCAGGCCGGAGTTGGAAATTGCGTTGG
>CAZZVZ010000122.1:0-8412 GCA_964657655.1 Gammaproteobacteria bacterium
CGGCTCGATCGGCGCGCGCGTCAGACTCAGGTCGTAGCCCATCTTGTCGACGTAGCCACCGACACCACAGAAGTCGATCTGCATGTCGATCACGATCAATGCCGTGTTGCGGGCATTGAGTTCGCCGTCAAAGGGCCACGGATAGGGGGCAGCGTGAATGAACATCAGCGTTGGATGGAAAGTTCTGCAGGGGCTTCCGCCATGGCGTGATAACGCGACGAGGTCACAATCAGGATCACGAGCGTGAGCAGATAGGGCACCGCATTGAACAGGTAATAGGCACTAGTGACGCCAGCCGATTGGAGCGCCGGGCCGAGAGCGCCTGCACCGCCAAACAGCAGTGCCGCGATCAGGCAGTTGCGTGGCCTCCAGCGCGCAAAGATGACCAGCGCCACGGCGATCAGGCCCTGGCCGCTCGACAGTCCTTCACTCCAGCTGCCGGGGTAGTAGAGCGACAGGAACGAGCCGCCCACGCCTGCCAGCGCACCGCCCACGGCGGTGCACATGACGCGCACGCGCGCTGGGTGATAGCCCATGGCACGCGCCGCCTCGGCGCTGTCACCCACCATGCGCACGATCAGACCGATGCGCGTGTTGGCGAAGGCCCATGACAGGAAGAACGTCAGGGCAATGCCGATCATGAACAAGGGGCTCACCATCAAAGCTGCGCGCAGCTGCGGAATCGAACTCCACGCGCCGAACGGCAGGTCAGCGAGCATCGGTGCCTGCGGCTGGATGTAAGGCTTGCCCAGGAAGAAGGCCAGCCCGGTGCCGAACAGCATCAAGGCAATGCCTACTGCGATATCGTTGACGCGCGGCAAGCTGCACAGCATGCCGTGCAGCAGTCCGAGCATTGCACCGGCAAGCGCCGCCACCAGAACGCCGACGCAGGCGCTGCCCGACAGGTAGGAACTGCCGTAGCCTGCCATCGCACCCATCACCAGGATGCCCTCCTGGCCAAGATTGATGCGGCCGCTCTTCTCGGTGATGCATTCGCCAAGACTGACGAAAAGAAACGGCGTGCTGACGCGAATCGCGCCGCCCAACATGGCGATCGGCACGCCCCACCAGCCCAGGTCGCTCACGTCGCCACTCCCTCGATGGCGCCGTGCGGCACGCGCGCTGGAAAGCGCACTTGCTTTGCGATGCGGCCGTACAGCGCTTCACTTGCCAGCACCACCAGGAACACCAGGCCTTGCAGGACCAAAACGGTGGCGTCGGGCAGGTCGAGACGGCGCTGCAGCAGGCCGCCCGAGGCGGCGATGCCGCCAAGCAGGATCGACACCGGGATAATGGCAAGCGCATTTTGCCGCGCCAAGAAGGCGACCAGGATCCCTGTGTAGCCATAGCCGGCATTGATGGACGCGTTGGCAGAGCCGTGCACGGCGGCCACTTCGATGGCACCGGCAAGTCCCGCAGCGCCGCCGCCCATGCCGCAGGCAAACAGCACCAAGGCGCTGGTGGGAAGCCCGGCCAGCAACGCCGCGCGCGGATTGCCGCCCACCACCCGCAGGGCGAAACCGGTCGTGGTGTAGCGCATCACGATGAAGGAGAGCAGCGCGAACGAAATGCCAAACGGCAGCCCTGCGTGCAGATCGAGACTGGTCAGGCCATGCAGCATATGTGCATCGCCGATGGGTAATGTGGAGGGCTTGTTAAGACTCGCCGGATCGCGCAGCGGCCCTTCGACCAGCTGGTTGAAGAAGGCCAGCGCAATATAGGTCAGCAACAGGCTCGAGATGGTCTCGTTGACGCCACGCCACTGCCGCAAGGCACCGACCATCATGATCCACAGTGCCCCGGTGGCAAATCCCACCACCAGCATCAAGAACTCGGCGAGCAGAGCATTTGATCCGGTCATGAGGCTGCCGACCACGGCGGCGCCAAGGCCGCCCAGCACCAGCGCGCCCTCGCCACCGATGATCATCAGACCCGCCTGCGCCGGCCAGGCAACACAAAAGCCGCACAGGATCAGCGGTGCTGCGCGCGCCAGCGAGTTGCGCCACGAGAAGGTGCTGCCAAAGCCACCCTTGTAGATGATCAGAAACACCTCGGCGGGATTCTTGCCGAGCAGCGCCAGGAAAAGCCCGAACAGCAGCATCGATACCACGAGGGCGAACAGCGGTATTGCAAGCGCCTCGATGCGGCCCTGCCAGCGCAGCGGGATGACCTGGTGGGTCATGGCCTCAAGCCTTGCCAACCACGCCTTCGACCAGATAATTCATCTGCTCGAGCACGACATCGGTCTGCTTTTGCTCGCTGCCCGCAGGAATCACCACCTTGCCGGTGTTGTCCTTTAGCGGTCCCTTGAAGATCACGAAGCTGCCCTGTGTCATGGAGGCCTTGATGGCATCGGCCTTGGCCTTGGCCGTGGCACTCACGGCACGACCATAAGGCGAAGTCTTGACATAGCCTTCTTTCAGACCGCCACGCAAGATGTTCTGCAGCGGTTTGCCCGCCAAGGCATCATTGATATGGGTGGTGTAGGGCGTGAGCCAGTTCCATTCGGCGCCGGTCAGGTAGCCCTTCGGGGCAAGCGCCGACTGGTCGGCGTGGTAGCCGCAAACGAAGATGCCACGCCTTTCGCAGCCCTCCACGATCACCTTCGGGCTGTCGACATGGCAGGTGATGACATCGACGCCCTGATCGACCAGTGTATTGGTTGCATCCGCTTCCTTGACCGGCAGCGACCAGTCGCCGGTCACGATCAGCTGCGTGGTGATGCTCGGATCGACGCTGCGTGCGCCCATGGTGAAGGCGTTGATATTGCGCAGCACCTGTGGAATCGGCTTGGCCGCGATGAAGCCGAGCTTCTTCGTCTTGCTGGTATAGCCGGCCACCACGCCGTTGAGATACTGGCATTCGTCGATGTAGCCGAAATAGCTGCCGATGTTGGCGGGCTTGCCGGGGCTCCACAGGCCGCCGCAATGGGCGAAGCGCACCTTGGGATATTTCTCTGCCATGCGCAGGACGTGCGGATCGAAGTAGCCAAACGAGGTCGCGAAAATCAGGCTGGCACCATCCTGCTCGATCATCGATTCCATGACGCGCTGCACGTCAGCGGTTTCGGGCACCTTTTCCTGCTCGATCAGGGTGACGTTGGGAAAGTTCTTCTTCGCCTGGGCTGCGGCCTGGGCCTGCGCCTGGTTGTAGCCGTAGTCATCGCGCGGACCCACATAGATCACGCCGGCAACCAGCTTGTCGGCGGCACGCGCCAGACCCGACAAGGGACCGAGAGCCGGGACCAGCCCAATGGCAGCAAGGCGTTTGAGCAGATCACGGCGACCAAGCGCGTGGATGGACCTCGTCATAAATTTCTCCCCCGAAAAATCTGGTATACAAGATGGTGCTCCAGTTGATGCAAAGCCTATGCCAATTGAATTTTCAGAGATGCCGCGCGCGTTTGAGAAACCCGCTTTCTCCCTCTAGAGGCGGCTCGTTTTTATGTGTTTTTCTGGCGCTCTCGAAGATGCAGGGTATGCCCCATCTCCGGCACCAAGGCGCCCATGACGCTACGTCCGGCACCGTTACCGTGCGGACGATGCGTGCGACGCGCCAGGCTCGTGCATCAATCCAGTTCCGGTCAAACGGTGGCCGCGCTTTCCGCCCGTCATTTTTTTTGAGGCGCTTTCATGCGCGGCCGGATGCAACCCCAGAGGTGCGCCGTCGCTGCAGCAAACAGCGCGCGCCTCGGGCTGCCCTGCATCACACGACCTGGCCCCTTGCACGGCGACGCAAGATGCGCCGATAATGCATCCGCTATGAAAATTAAAGCAAGAAGTAAATCAGTGGGGCTCATTTGCCCACCGATGCTTCTTTCCATTCAGCTGCCCACTTGAGGAGAGGTTGCAATGCCACTGTCAAGCTTCGTCCTCGTGAGGTCAGGCGATAACCGCCCGGCAGGTGCTCGACGAGACCTGTCTCCCGCAGTTCCTTCAGCCTTGAGTTCAGCAAGCTCGGATTGGTGTCGCAAGCGCTCTGAAGAGCGCGGAACGTCAGCGTTTCCTCGCGCAGCTCCCAGATGATTCGTAAAGCATTCCGGCGACCGAGCAGGTCGAGAGCGACCATGATGGGCCGCCCTGTTTTGGACCCTCTGACAGGGCTCCCAATTTTTGGCATGCGCGTCCGTATTTCGCGTGGCAGCACCGTCGGCGGCCTTATCTGTTCTGATCTTAACATTGCTCCTCTTGTTGCCGGCATGGCTCGCCGCGATACGCCAGCGAGCGCGGCGCGCGTCGCGCGCGAAAGCCAAGCCTACCGGCTGGCATTCAAGGCATTCAATGGCGCTGCCGATCGTGATTTTCGAATCGTCGAAGGCGTTGAGGGCTAAGGTCATCGACATTGCGTGCAAGCTCGCACTGGTCATTCGCCTGTGGCCGTGCCATCGAAGTCATGCCCCCTGCTATGCCGGGCAGTGTTACCGTGCAACTGGTCGGGGGTCCGCACCGATCCTTCGCACTAATACGATTGGCTGCAGAAAAGACGACTGATCGAGGAACACATTATGGCTTGGCATGTCTGGCTTGCTTTCGCGGCAGCATCTGCGCTGATGGGCCTGGTCCCCGGACCCGGCGTCGCCAGCATCGTCGGTTACGCGGTATCGTCAGGTCGCAGGACTGCGCTGGCGTCGGTGGCGGGCATTGCGATCGGCAACGGCGTCGCAATCAGCCTGTCGCTGGCCGGTGTCGGCGCTCTGCTCGCCGCATCGGCGATGGCGTTCTCCGTGGTCAAATGGGCCGGTGCACTCTATCTGATCAGTATCGGTGTGCTGACCCTACTGCGCGCCCGCGGCAGCGAGCACGCCACCGTCGAGAAAGAGGCGGTGACGCCGCGCCTGGCCTTCTTCAGCAATATGGCGGTCGGCGTGTTCCATCCCAAAACCATCATCTTCTTCGTCGCCTTCGTGCCGCAGTTCATCGATGCACGTGGCAGTTACCTGGCGCAGGCCGCGATTCTGGCGCTCACTTTCGTGGCCGTGGTCGCCTGTACCGATTCTTTCTATGCCATGGCGGCGTCCAACGCCTCCAATTGGCTGCGCAGGCCAAAAACGCTGCGCTGGTCCAAGCGCATGGGCGGGGTGGTGATGATTGGTGCTGGTGCTGCAACTGCCATGACGCGCAGATAGAGGCCATGCAAGGCTAGAACAACCGGCGTTTCGAGGACCCGAACGTCTTATCAGGAGAACGCCGTGCGGCGTCGCCAGTTACTCAAGTCGTTTGCCTCAAGTGCACTGTTTTGGCTGGCGCCTGGCATGGCGTTGGCCGTCAAAAAACAGCCGCTGCGCGCGCGCGTGCGGCCAAGTGATGCGGACTGGCCCACTGCGAGCCAATGGCAGGCACTGAAGAACCAGGTCGGCGGCCGGCTGACGGCGCTGGCCTCACCGTTTGCAGCGTGCATCGCGGGCGATGCCCCGGTCTGTGACGACACCTTCAAGATTTTCGACAATCCCTTTGCGGTGGGTGACGACCCGGCGCTGACCCAGAATCTTGGCTGGATCGGCGCATGGAGCTATGCGCCAAGTGCCTACGTGGTGATGGCGCAGTCGAGTTCAGACGTCGCCGCCGCAGTCAGGTTTGCGCGACTGCACCGACTTCGTGTGGTGGTCAAGGGCGGTGGTCACAGCTATCAGGGCACCTCGAGCGCTGCCGATTCGCTCCTGATCTGGACCCGTCACATGAAAGACATCACCGTGCACGACGCCTTCACGCCCCAGGGTGCGGCGGCCTCGTCCGCATCCCCTGCGGTGTCGCTTGGGGCGGGTGCGCTCTGGATTGATGCCTACAACGCCGTGACCAGTCAGCATGGCCGTTACGTGCAAGGAGGCGGTTGTACCACCGTCGGTGTCGCAGGTCATGTGCAAAGCGGCGGGTTCGGCAGTTTCTCCAAGGGCTTTGGCACCTCGGCATGTCATTTGATCGAGGCCGAGGTCGTGACCGCCGATGGCCGGGTCCGCGTCGTCAATCAACATCAGGACAGTGATCTGTTCTGGGGCATCAAGGGCGGCGGGGGCGGCGCACTGTGTGCCGTCACACGTGTGACGCTCGCAACGCATGCGCTGCCGGAACGCTTCGGCGCCGTCAATATGAAGGTGCGTGCCAACAGCGATGAGGCTTATGTCAGGCTGGTGGCGGCCACCTTGCGCTTTTATCGCGATCATCTCGCTAACCCCAACTGGGGCGAGCAGATGGTGTTCGCCGCGGATGGCACACTCGAAGTCAAGATGCTTTTTCAGGGAATCGACAAGGCCGCAGCCAGCGCCATCTGGCAGCCGCACCTCGACTGGATTGCCACGCAAAGCGATTTGACTGTGACAGCGCCGGTCTCGATGCTGGATTTTCCGGCCAAGTATTTCTGGAATGCCGCAGCCCTGTCACGCATTCCTGGTGTCATCGTCAAGGATGACCGCCCGTTTGCGGATCCCGCACATTTCGTCTGGGCAGGCGACGCAACCCAGTGTGGCCGCGTACTGTGCAGCTACCACTCACTGTGGCTGTCTGACAGTCTTCTGAGGGACGATGCGATCGGCACGCTCGCCAAAGCGCTGGTCGACACGGCACGCATGTGGAGTGTCGAGCTGCACTTCAATAAAGGCCTGTCGGGGGCTTCAGATGAGATCAAGGCCCGCGTGCTGCAGACCGCGATCCATCCGGAGGTGACCGAGGCGTTTGCGCTCGCCATCGTATCGGGCAGCGTGGCCGCAGGCCTCCCGGGTGTCAGCACGCACACGCTCGACGAGGCGCAGGCGAAACAACGGCGCGATGGCATCAATGCCGCTGCAGCGCGGCTGAAGGAGGTCTCGCCCGACGCAGGCTGCTACGTCGCCGAAAGTGACTATTTCCTGTCCGACTGGCAACGTGCCCACTGGGGTCATAACTACGCGCGCCTGGAGCAGATCAAAGCGCGCGTCGATCCCGATGGACTGTTCTTTGTGCACCACGGCGTGGGTAGCGAAGCGTGGAGCGACGATGGTTTCAAGCCACTTGCGTGAGCTGAACAGTAAATTGCGGCGCGACGCATGTCGATAACGCGCATCGGCGTGATCTCCGACACGCATGGGCTGCTCAGGCCTGAGGCGATTGCGGCTCTTTCGGGCAGCGATATCATCTTGCATGCAGGAGACATCTGCGACGCTGATATCCTCACGGCGCTGGCACGCATCGCACCGGTCCACGCCGTGCGAGGCAACAACGATCTGGGCGACTGGGCGCGGCCCATCAAGAAACAGATCGACCTGGATGTCGACGGCTGCCAGATCGTGATGCTGCATGATTTGGCAGAATGGAAGAAGGGCAAGCGCCCCGCCGATGTTGTCATTACCGGCCACTCGCACCGCCCAATGATCGAACAGCGCGAAGGTGTCTTGATGCTCAATCCTGGAAGTGCCGGGCCAAGGCGCTTTGCGCTCCCCATCAGCCTCGCTCTCATGACTGTGGAAGACGGCCAGGCCAGTGCACGCATTGTCGAGCTGGTGGCGCCTGCCAAGAAAATCAGCGCGTGATCGGAGCTGACTGAGGTTCTGCTGTTAGCTTTGGAACCTGGCCGACATTTTCATAAGGCGAGGTCCGAGCAGCACGCAGATGAGCGCGGCAATCACCACCGCGATGCCGATGCCCTGCCATAGATCGAGCGTCTCACCCATCAGCAGCATGCCGGCTGCAAGCCCGGCGACTCCTCAATTCGCGCTGCTGGCGCGCACTTTGTGAGCGGCGCGTTCATTCGCGCAATGGTAGAAGAACAGCCCCAACCCGACCAGCGGGAATGCAACGCCGATCTGGCACACGCGTGTCCAGCCGCCGTGCTCGAAAGCAAGACTTGCAAGCGCAGATCCTGCAGCACCGCCAAAAAAGAATATCGCAAGATAAAGGCCGTTGAGCCGGCTGCGCACGTGCGCACCAAGCGAGAAGATGGCGCGCTGGCCAAGCACCACGTTGCCCTGCACTGCGAAGTCGAGCAGGATGCCGCCGATCAAAAGCGCAGCCAGCGACCCGTCGCCGCCCAGCCCCGCCAACGCGAAGGCGCACGCTGCAAGCACCAGTGCCGCACCAGTGGCACTGCGTGTATAACCGCGATCGGCAAGCCGCCCTGCGATCGGTGCCGAACAGGCGCCTGCAGCACCTGCCAGCGCAAACAGCGAAATGCCGCGCTGCGTGAAGTGATACGCCGGACTGAGCAGCAACAGCGGCACTGCGGTCCAGTACAGGCTGAAGGCACCAAACAGGCTCGCCTGGTAGGCGGCCCGCTGGCGCAGTAGCGAAGTGTCCAGAAACAGCCGCCAAAGCGACGCGATCAACTCCGAGTAACTGTGATCGGCCTGTGGCTGCCTCTCGGGCAGCAGCGTGCGCAGCACCAGGGCCAGCACCACCATGATCACGGCCGACCCGCCGTAGACGGCGCGCCAGCCGAACTCACTGG
>CAZZVZ010000123.1:0-8408 GCA_964657655.1 Gammaproteobacteria bacterium
ATCACCTGACATGACGACCCCGATGCGTGCCAAGATTGTTCCGGCCGACGACGCGATCGCGCTGATCCGCGACGGCGATACGATCTGTTCCTCGGGGTTCGTCGGGATCGGCGTGCCAGATGCTTTGATGGAAGCGTTGCAGCGGCGCTTTCTGGCGAGCGGCGCACCGAAGAATCTGACGCTGGTGTTTTCGGCCGGTCAGGGCGACCGTGCCACGCGCGGCGTCAATCACTTCGGCAACGTCGGCATGACGCGTCGCATCGTGGGCGGCCACTGGCGCTCGGCCACACGTCTTTCTGCGCTGGCGTTGAACGAAGAAGCCGAGGCCTTCAATCTTCCGCAAGGCGTGTTGACGCATCTTTATCGTGCCATTGCGGCCGGCAAGCCCGGCCTCATGACGCGCATCGGGCTTCATACCTTTGTCGATCCTCGCGTCGATGGTGCGCGCTTGAATAGCGTGCGTTTCCCTGAGTTGCGCGCCCCGAACAGCGCCAGTGACTGGGTCAGGCAGGTCGAGTTCGAAGGCGAGGAGCAGCTCTTTTATCCGAGCTTTCCGGTCGACGTGGCGCTGTTGCGCGGCACCTCGGCGGATGCGCGCGGCAATATCTCGACCGAGCAGGAAGCCTTTCACCACGAGCTGCTGGCGCTCGCCCAGGCAGCTCACAACAGTGGCGGTATTGTTGTCATGCAGGTCAAGCGGCTGGTCGAGCGACACGCCAGTCTCGCAGCCGTCCGGGTGCCGGGCATCCTGGTCGACTACGTGGTCGTCTGCGAGGATGAGGCCGAACACAGCATGACGTTTGGCGAGCAGTTCAATCCCAGCTATCTGGCGGCCGGTAACGGCACGGTCGAGGCGCTCGCAGAGCCGGTGCAGCGGCTCGATGCACGCGCCGTGGTGCAGCGCCGCGCGGTGCTGGAACTCGCAGCCCACCGGCCGCGCGTCGTCAACCTCGGTGTCGGCATGCCGGCGGCGGTCGGTGCCATGGCGCACGCTGAGGGTGTCGGTGGCTTCACGCTGACGGTTGAGGCAGGGCCGATCGGTGGTGTGCCTGCTGATGGCCTTTCTTTTGGCGCCTCCGCCTACCCCGAGGCAGTGGTTGATCAGCCCGCGCAGTTCGATTTCTACGAAGGCGGCGGCATCGACATGGCGTTCCTCGGACTCGCGGAATTCGATGCGCGCGGCAACGTCAATGTCAGCAGATTCGGCAGCGGCAGCAATGCCATGATTGCAGGCGTGGGCGGCTTCATCAATATTACGCAAAGCGCCAAGTCGCTGGTTTTCATGGGCACCTTCATGGCTGGCGGCCTCGAGATCGAGGCGGCGCTCGGCAAGCTGCATATCCTGCAGGAAGGACGTTCAAGGAAGCTGGTCGACCAGGTCTCGCATCTGAGCTTTAACGGGCCCTATGTCGAAGCCATGGGTCGGCGCATCGTCTATATCACCGAGCGTGCTGTATTTGAACTGCGCAATGGCAGGATCACGCTGGTCGAGATCGCGCCTGGCATCTATCTGCAAACCCAAATACTTGATCTGGGTGCAGGCGATATCGATGTCGCCGATCACCTGATCGAGATGGACGCACGCATATTTCGCGACGGGCCGATGGGCGTCACCCGCCCCTAGGCGATGGTGTGCCTGCGTCGCAGGCATAGCGTCCACGATGGTTTGCGCTGCAGCGCCGGTTGCGCACGCCATGGTCTAGCGCCATTGGCTCACGTCTCGTTGGGGCCACAGTTATCAGAAATTCGCGAAACATCAGCAAATTAGATTCGCAAAACTCAACTCTCCCCGCACAATAACGCACGGCGTTTAGACCATAAGTCAGGGAGAAGTGGCGCAATGAATAAAGTGCACCGAGTTGTATGGAGCAAGGCGCGTGGCGCCTTTGTCGTAGCGCACGAACGTGTCTCGCCTCGGGGCAAGGGTGGCAGCGCGACCAGAGGGGTCATGGCAGCAAGTATTGCGGCTGCATTGCTGACGTTGGCGGATCCGACCGCCGCACAGACCACCACGATTACGACGCCATCCGGATCTCAGACGCTAGTGACAGGCGAGACGCTTGTCAATGAAAGCACCATCTCTGCAACCAACACTCGCGGCGTCGCCCTGCTCGTCACAGGCGGGGTGGTCGCAGGCAGCATCACCAATAACGGCACCATCAATGCGCTCACCAATGGCACGGGTGTAGGCATCCTGGTGACGGGAAGCACCCTGTCAGGTGGCATCACCAACGCCGGGATGCTCAATGGCGATGCGGGCGTCATCATTCGATCCGGATCGTCAGTCGCCAGCTTTTCGAATTCGGGGGTGATCACCGGCGGAGCGCTCTTCTCGCTCAGTTCCGTGGGCTCGATCTCGAACGCCGCGGGTGCCACGATCACAGGAGGGCTCAGCCTTTATGCGATCACCACGTCGAGCGTCGTCAATGCAGGCTCCATTGCCGGCGGAATCGGCGCAGGCGGTGGCGGATCGGTGGCATCCATCCAAAATACCGGCACCGTCAACGGCAGCAACGGTATTTCGCTGCGTAGCGGTGCGCAAGTCGGATCGATCACGAACTCGGGTGTGATCAATGCCTCCAGTAACGGCGTGTATATCCTCAGTGCCAGTTCGGTTGCAAGTGTTGTGAACCAGTCGGGCGGAGTCATCACTGGATCAAGCGATGGGATCATCGCCGTAGGCGGCTCGGTCGGCACCATCAGTAACAGTGCAGGCGCGACGGTGACGGGCGGCAATGGCGGCGTGGTGGTGTTCTCTTCGGCCGCTCCCCTGACTGTCTTAAACGCGGGAGTTATTTCAGCCCCAGCCGGACAGGGTGTCGCGATCGCCGCCACCCAACTGGCTTCATTGACCAACGCCGGAACCATCAGCGGTGAATACGGCGTCGAACTTAGTGATGTCACCGGCGGCACCGTGTCCAACCTCGCCGGTGGTGTCATCAGTGGTAGCACCTTTGGGCTTGAACTCAATGGCAGCAATAATGGCAGCGTCGCTGCCATCATAAATTCGGGCACGATCACATCGACCGGCCCGTTTGGTTATGGCTTCTATGTGTCAAGTACCTCGCTTGGCACCTTCTCCAATATGGCAGGCGGCGTGGTCTCGGGGGCGAGCGCGATCGTCGTTAGCAACAGCACGGTCAGCGCGATCAATAACGCCGGCAATATCTCTGGCACCAACATCGGCATGTCGATCTACGACGATCAACTGGAAAGTCTGGTCAACACGGGAACGATTTCGGGGGCGAACACTGCTTTGCTGATCCAAAGAGGCAACGTCGGCAGTGTCGCCAACCACGGTACCATTTCCTCTGGCGAATATGGCGCAATCATATCCGGCGCGAATATCAGCGGGGGCGTCACCAACAGCGGCCTCATTTCCGGTACTGGTGAGGCCGGCATGGTGGTGCAAAGCGCCACCATCACGGGCGGAATCAATAACCTGGCTGGCGGGGTCGTCTCGGGCGCCAGCGGACTGACGCTGTACTTCGACGTTGTCGACAACATCGTCAACGCAGCCACCTCGACCATCTCCGGACTGACGCTCAACGGAGTCCACGTCACAAGCGGCTCGACGGTCACGGGAAACATCTTCAACCAAGGAGTGATCTCGGGGGGCATCAACGGGGTCTACATCAATTCAGCTTCAACAGTGATGGGTCAGCTGCAGAACTCCGGTACCATTTCCGGAGCCAATGATGGTGTGAAAATACAGAGTGGTTCGAGCCTCGTGGGCGGCATCGTCAATAGCGGCACCATCACAGGAACGTCAGCAGGGATCGTGGTCTCGTCAGCGGCCGTGATCGGCAATCTATCCAACACCGGCTTGATCCACGGCACTGTGGAAGGGATCTCGTATCTCAACAACACGGCTGCTTCCGGAGGCGTCTTCAACGCAGGTGTGATTTCTGGCGGCACGGTTGGTATCGCACTGGTCTCGAGTTCGATTCGAGGGCCAATCACCAATATGGCTGGAGGGACCATCAGCGGCGGCCAGTACGGCGTGGCGCTCTCCAAGGCAACAGTCAGCGGCGGCCTGAGCAACGCCGGCACCATCTCCGGCGGGCGCTATTCGGTGTTCACCGATGGCACCACGCCCTTGCCAATCACGATATCCGGTGCTGACACTGCGGCCTTCATCGGCGATGTCAAGGCGACCAGCTCGGACGTGACCGTGACCTCAGGTTCGACGTTTACCGGGACCAACGCCTTTGATGTGCAGTCGTTCACCGTCGATAGTGGCGCGACGTTCAAGTTTGGTGCGATGCCAAGCAGTGTCAATGGCGCTGCCGGCGTCAGCGTGAGCGAAGGGCTGAATAATCTAGGCACTGTTTCGGTCGGCCTTGGCAAGGCGAGCCTCAATGGCAACTATAACCAGGCGAGCACGGGTGTGCTGGCACTCTCTGCAGCCAGCGACAGCAGCTATGGAAAACTGGTCGCAGGTGGTACGGCGGCCCTGGCGGGCAACGCAGCCATCTTCGTGAGCGTGGCCACCAACAACACGCTGACCAATCACGAGACGCTCTCGGGAGTGCTGCAGTCGGGCGGGCTCTCGGCCTCGACGTTTGACGTTACCGATAATTCCGACCTGTACTCGTTCAAGGGACTGGTGGATGGCAATAATGTCGACCTGGTGGTCTCGATCGACGCGGTTCTGCTGCCTGCAACCATCGCGCGCGGCAATCTCAATGCGGAAGGTGCCGCCCGGACGTTCGATGAAATTATCACCAGCAGTATTGGACAGGGATCATTCTCGCCATTGATCAACGATTTGTCCCGGCTGCAGACGCCCACCGCGCTGTCGCACGCAGCATCGCAACTCGTTCCTGCGCTTTCAGGCGAGGGCGACG
Organism: Gammaproteobacteria bacterium; assembly: GCA_964657655.1. GTDB lineage: Bacteria > Pseudomonadota > Gammaproteobacteria > Burkholderiales > Burkholderiaceae_D > CAJCIC01. The sequence continues at coordinate 4,851 of CAZZVZ010000123.1, forward strand.
TGGCAATCCTCGGCGCACTGCACGAGATGAACTCCGTGATGCAGTCCAGAACCGAAGGCAACCTTGGCCTGTCAAGCGGCGCACCCTACATGAGTGATTCTGCAGCATGGGTCAAGCCATTCGGGTCGTGGGATGAGCTTGGCAGTACGGGCAGCGCGCCTGGCTTTAGCTCAGGGGTCGAAGGTGTGATGCTCGGTGGCGACGGCGCAATCTCGAGCGCGGCCCGCATCGGCCTGGCATTTGGTTATGCCAATGCTGATGTATCGGGCAAGGCAGATTCGGCGCCCAATCATGACCGCATCAATCTGTATCAGTTGATGGGCTATGGCAGCTACATCGTGATGCCGGGCACGGAAGTCAGTGCTGAAATTGATGGTGGCTATGACACCAACGACACCACGCGCAACATTGAATTTACTGGCCAGAAGGCGAGTGCCAGTTCTAATTCGACGGATGCCCATTTCGGGATCGCGATCGCCCATCCGTTCGCATTGAGCGATTCGACCACAGTGGTGCCTTCGGCTCGGGTTGATTACACCTGGGTGCAAAGTGACGGCTATCTTGAAGGCGGCGCCGGTCCGATCAATCTGCAGACCGGCAGCACCTCCTATGAGCAACTGATCACTTCAGTCAATGGCAAGCTGCTGCAGAAGGTCAACGAGTTCATGACGCTGTTCGGCAACGTTGGTATCGGCTACGACTCGATGGCGCGCAGCAACACGGCCATTGTGGCGACCTTCGCCGGCGCTCCCGGTTTGCCTTTCACGACCCAGGGCGTGGGACTCAAGCCCCAGGTGTTCATGGGCGGGTTTGGCGTCAGCTCGCAGGCGCACGGCATGACGCCCGAGATTTCTGCGAAATACGATGTCGAGCGTCGTTCGGGCTTTAGCAATCAGACGGTGTCGTTCAAGGCACGCTGGGCGTTCTAGAAACAGGCGGGTGTGAAAAGAACAGGTCCTCCTCGGAGGCCCTGTTCTTTTCACGATGCGTCGAGCGAGGTTCGATCAGTTCAAAGACCAAGCGCCTGTGCATGATGGCGCAGGTGGTGGCCGATGAAGGTGCTGATGAAGTAATAGCTGTGGTCATAGCCCTCGCGCCATTTGAGGGTCAAGGGTTGTTTGGCCTGTTCGCATGCCGCCTCGAATTTCTGCGGCATCAACTGCTCCACCAGGAACTGGTCGCTGGAACCCTGATCGATCAGGATGCCATGCGGGTAGGGTTTGCTGGCCTTGCCCATCAACGCACTGGCATCGTGCTCGAGCCAGCGAGAGCGATCAGCACCGAGATAGCGGGTGAAGGCCTTCTCGCCCCAGGCACAGCTGGCGGGCGCTGCAATCGGCGCCAGGGCCGATACCGAACGGTAGGTGCTGGGATGGCGCAATGCCAGCGTCAGCGCGCCATGGCCACCCATTGAATGTCCCATGATGGCGATGCGTTCCAGATTGACGCCGAAGTGCTGAGCGAGAATCGGGGGTAACTGACGCACCACGTAGTCTTCCATCTGGAAGATGCCGGCATAGGGTGTTTCGCTGGCGTCCAGATAGAACCCGGCGCCTTCACCAAAATCCCATTCATCTGTGGCACCGGCAATGCCGGTGTCACGCGGGCTGGTGTCAGGGCTGACCAGCACCAGACCGAACTTGGCCGCCATGCGCTGAGCACCCGCCTTGATCATGAATGTTTCGTCGCTGCAGGTCAGCCCCGCGAGGAACAGCAGCGCAGGTGCCTGGCTCTTGGCGCTGGCTGGGCGAAACACGCTAAAGCGCATGCGCTGGCCGTTGGCCGCAGTATGTTCGTAGCTGCCTTGCAGGCCATCGAAGGCACGCTGCTCACTGCGCTTGGTCAATTCCATTAGTAGAGCACCACGGAACGAATCGATTGTCCTGTACGCATCAGATCAAAACCCTTGTTGATGTCCTCGAGCGGCATGATGTGGGTGATCAGCTCGTCGATCTGGATCTTGCCGTCCATGTACCAGTCGACGATGGTTGGCACATCGGTTCGGCCGCGCGCGCCTCCGAACGCCGATCCCTTCCACTCGCGTCCCGTCACCAGCTGGAATGGGCGGGTACTGATTTCAGCTCCGGCTTCTGCCACGCCGATGATGATCGACTTGCCCCAGCCCTTGTGACAGCACTCGAGCGCCTGGCGCATGGTGGTGGTATTGCCGATGCATTCGAAACTGTAGTCGGCACCGCCGTTTGTCAGCTCGACGAGAGCTGCAACCAGATCCTTGTGATCGCGCGGGTTGACGAAATCGGTCATGCCAAAGCGGCGTGCGATAGCTTCGCGCGCCGGGTTGAGATCGACGCCGATGATCTTGTTGGCGCCGACCATGCGTGCGCCCTGGATGACGTTCAGCCCGATGCCGCCAAGTCCGAACACCACCACGTTGGCACCCGGCTCGACACGCGCGGTAAAGACCACGGCGCCCACCCCGGTGGTCACGCCACAGCCGATGTAGCAAACCTTGTCGAAGGGCGCGTCCCGGCGCACGCGCGCCAGCGCGATTTCCGGCACCACGATGTGATTGGCGAAGGTGGAGGTGCCCATGTAGTGGTAGAGCGGTTTGCCGTTGAGCGAGAAACGGCTGGTGCCGTCTGGCATGACGCCACGACCTTGGGTGCTGCGAATTGCCTGGCACAGGTTGGTTTTTCTCGACAGGCAGAATTTGCACTGGCGGCACTCGGGCGTGTACAGCGGGATCACGTGATCGCCGACCGCAAGCGAGGTGACGCCGGCACCCACTTCGAGCACCACACCGGCACCTTCATGGCCGAGAATGGAAGGAAACAGTCCCTCGGCATCGGCGCCTGAGAGGGTGTATTCGTCGGTGTGGCAAATGCCGGTGGCCTTGACCTCGACCAGCACTTCACCCGCGCGCGGACCTTCAAGGTCGACTTCGGCGATTTCAAGTGGCGTCTTGGCGGCAAATGCGATGGCGGCGCGAGTTTTCATATTGGAGGCGTCAGGAAGGTGGCGATGAAGAAGATCGGTCGAGATGGAGCAAATGGATCGATGCGAATGGCTCCGGCATGGCCTGCCGGGTCGCGATCCGCTGATTCTAGCTTCTGCACCGTGGGCGAGAGCGCGCGCGTGCTGACAAGCCCGGGCGAATCGGCTTGACACAGCCAGCGCATTGAGCGCCGGCCGGGCAAAACTACTGCATGGTGGCAGCCGAAGTGAAATTCATCTCGGTCAGCACCAGCGGATTGCCGACCGCGCCGGCGCGCAGTGCGCGGCTTGCAATGCCGACGATGCGCAGCTGGTTGCGCGTGAACACTTCTTCGATGCCCTTGGGGCCGACCGCCGTGCCGCCAAGGCGCGCCAGGGTTTCCGCCGACATGAAGAAGGCGCGCCGTTCGCCCAGAAAGCTGAGCGAGAAGTCGACACCGGCTGCGGCGAATTTGGTCAAGGACACATCGATAAAGGGAGGCGCCACGCCCGCATCGCGGCCTGGCATCCTCTTGCGTTCTGTTTTCATGGGCGGTCCAAATTGACAACGGTAGAGCGCGAAGGTGCGCGACTGGCCACTTTCAATAACACACATTCGGCGCG
>CAZZVZ010000124.1:0-8402 GCA_964657655.1 Gammaproteobacteria bacterium
GCCGATTTGATTCCTTTCCCATGGCGGAGAGTCAGCTTGCGGGCGCGTCGCTGCAACTTTGCAGCGTAAAAAATGCGGCTAAAGCGAAGGGCGATTGACCCGACGCGTGCCTTTGCTTCGGATCTTTGCGACCAACATCTTGCTGCACCCGACTCCACAAAAAATTGCCTTCGATACGCCGCTGACGCTGCGCAGCGGCCAGACGCTAGCCGCCTACCAGCTGGCAGTCGAGACCTATGGCACGCTCAACCAGGCGCGCAGCAATGCAGTACTGATCTGCCACGCGCTCAATGCCTCGCATCACGTGGCTGGCAGCTACCTCGACGATGCAAGCGATGTCGGCTGGTGGGACAGCATGGTCGGTCCTGGCAAGCCGGTCGACACCGAGCGCTTCTTTGTGGTCGGCGTCAACAACCTCGGATCGTGCTTTGGCTCGACCGGCCCGACCTCGATCAATCCGGCCAGCGGCAAGCCCTACGGCGCCGATTTTCCGCTGGTGACGGTCGAAGACTGGGTTGATGTCCAGGCCCGCCTTGCCGATCACCTCGGCATCGACTGCTTTGCGGCCGTGATGGGCGGCAGCCTGGGCGGCATGCAGGCGCTGGCCTGGAGCATTGCATATCCCGAACGCCTTGGCGCCTGCCTCGTGATTGCATCGACGGCCAAGCTGAGCGCCCAGAACATCGCATTCAACGACGTGGCGCGTCAGGCAATCCTCACCGACCCGGAGTTTCATGGTGGTCATTACGTCGAGCAGGGTGTGGTGCCGCAGCGTGGCCTGCGCGTGGCACGCATGATCGGTCACATCACCTATCTGTCCGATGAGGATATGGCCGAAAAATTCGGTCGCACGCGCTTGAGCGAGGACCTGCAGTATGGCTACGGCGTGGACTTCGAGATCGAGAGCTATCTGCGCTACCAGGGCGACAAGTTCTCGCGCTATTTCGACGCCAACACCTACCTGCTCATCACCAAGGCACTCGACTATTTCGATCCGGCGGCGGCCTTCGGCGGCGACCTGAGTGCGGCCCTGACGCGTACCGAGGCACGCTTTCTGGTGGTTTCGTTCACCACCGACTGGCGCTTTGCGCCGGTGCAGAGCCGCTCACTGGTCACAGCGCTGCTGCGCGCGCGGCGCCGCGTGACCTACGCAGAAATCGATGCGCCGCACGGCCACGATGCATTCTTGCTGGACGATGCCAACTATCACGCCACGGTGCGCAGCTTCATGAACGGCGTGGCATCCAGGCTGGCCGTGTCATGAGCCGCACGCTGCGTTCCGATCTGGCCGTGATCGCACGCTGGATCAGGCCCGAAAGCTCGGTGCTCGATCTGGGCTGCGGTGACGGCGCGCTGCTGGCCTATCTGCAGGAAGAAAAAGGCTGCCGCTGCGTGGGCGTCGAGCTCGACACGCAAGGTTTCATCGCAGCGCTCGATAACGGCGTCGATGTGATCCAGCAAAACCTCGAAGATGGGCTTTCGATGTTCGGCGACGATTCGTTTGACATGGTGCTGCAGTTGCAGACCCTGCAGATGGTGCAGCACACCGAGCAGGTGCTGCGCGAGATCGGCCGCATCGCGCGCGAAGGCATCGTCACTTTTCCGAATTTCGGCCACTGGACCCATCGTCTTGCCATCCTCAAGGGTCGTATGCCGGTGTCGAAGTCGCTGCCTTATCAGTGGTATAACTCGCCCAATCTGCGCTTTTCGACCATGCTCGACATCGTCGAACTGGCGCGTCTTTCGGGCTTTCGCATCACGGAGCAGCTTGCCTTGGCCGACGGTCACCCTGTGCATGTGCTGCCGAACCTGTTTGGCAGCCTGACGGTATTGAAACTGGCGCGCGCCGAGGAATGAAGAAAGCGGCTGGCCAGCGCTACCTGCTGCTCGTCAATCCGCACATGCGCATCTGCGCCGCGCTGGGATTCACCTCCGGCATGCCGCTTTGGGTGCTGTTCGTTTTGGTGCCAGCGTGGCTGCGTTCGGCGCACGTCGATCTGGCGCATATCGGCCTGTTCCTCCTGACCCAGCTGCCCTACGTCTGGAAATTCATGTGGTCGCCACTGCTCGACCGCTTTCGCCTGCCCTGGCTTGGCCGCCGGCGTGGGGTGATGCTGATCGGCGCATTCCTGTCACTCCTGATCGTGGCGGGCATGGGTCACCTCGACCCGCTGCAGGATCTCGCCAGCATCGGTCTTTGGTGCGTGCTGCTGGCGTTCACCTCGGCCACGCTCGATATCGCCATCGACGCCTATCGGCGCGAACTTCTGTCCGATGAAGAGCTCGGTCCAGGCAACGCCATCCATGTGACCGCCTACAAGCTGGCCAGCCTGGTGCCCGGATCGCTGGCCCTGATCCTGTCTGATCATCTGTCGTTTGAAATGGTGTTTCTGATCACCGCGCTGTTCCTCCTGCCTGGCATGGTGCTGGCACTGTTCGCGCCCGAGCCCAAAGACGCGGTGCACCGGCCGGCCACGCTGCGGGAAGCGGTGGTGGAGCCTTTTCATGAGTTCTTCACGCGCGCTGGCTGGCGTTCAGCGCTGGCCCTTTTGGCATTCATGCTGCTCTACAAGCTGGGCGACGCCATGTCGACCTCGTTGATCACGCCGTTCTACATCGACCTGGGTTTCTCGCGCACCCAGATCGGTCTGATTGCCAAGAACGTGGGGCTTTGGGCCAGCGTCGCCGGAGGCGTCGCCGGTGCTGCGTGGCTGATCAGTCTTGGCATCAACCGGGCGCTATGGATCTTTGGCTTCCTGCAGCTCACGACCATCCTGGCGTTCATCTGGCTGGCCAATCTCGGCCCCAACCTGTGGGCGCTGGCGCTTGCCTATGGCACTGAATCGTTCGTCAGCGTGGGCCTGGCGACCGCCGCCTTCTCGGCCTTCCTCGCGCGCACCACCGACCTGCGTTACACCGCGACCCAGTTCGCGCTGTTCAGCAGTCTGGTTGCAGTGCCGCGCACCATCGCCAGCAGCGCGACCGGCTATCTGGCGCAGCACCTAGGCTGGATTCCGTTTTTTGGCATCTGCGTGCTTTTGTCATTGCCAGGGCTGATGCTGCTTCCGCTGGTGGCGCCGTGGAAAGACAGGGATACGCCAGCAAGCGGTGGCTCGCCGGCATAGCCGCGCGTATTATCGGCGTCACGAAAAAACCAACAATGGGAGAAGCGGTGACTGAACAACTCTCGGTGGCAGGAGTCGATGTCTTCATCGAAGGCGAGGGCGAGACCATCGTCATGATCCACGGCTGGCCAGATACCTACCGGCTGTGGGATGGACAGGTCGAGGTGCTCAAGTCGCGCTATCGCTGCGTGCGCTTCACGCTGCCAGGTTTTGAGCCGACTGCGCCGCGACGGGCCACGCCCCATCTCGAGATGATGGCCATTTTTCGCGCCATCGTCGATGCGGTCAGTCCGGGACAGCCGGTCACCCTGATGCTGCACGACTGGGGTTGCGCCTTCGGTTACCAGTTCGCCATGGTCAATCCGAAGATGGTCAAGCGCATCATCGGCATCGATATCGGTGACGCCGGTTCAAGCGCCTACCGCGCCTCACTGACGCTCAAGGCCCGGGCGATGATCTTTGGCTACCAGGTGTGGCTGGCAATTGCCTGGCGTCTTGGCAGTGCCATTGGCGATGCAATGACGCGCTTCATGGCGCGCCTGCTGCATGTGCGCTCCGACCCGCGCTACATCTCGTCGCATATGAACTACCCCTACGACACGATGTGGACCGGCTCAAACGGGTCGTACCGCGGCTTTGTGCCGTTCAAGCCGATCTGGCCGATGCTGTTCGTGTTTGGTGAAAAGAAGCTCTTCATGTTCCACTCCAGTGCGTGGCTGGCATGGCTCAATGGCCGGCCGGGCAGCCGTGCACTTGGACTTCCCTGCGGGCACTGGGTCATGGTGAGCCAGAAGGATCGCTTCAATCAGCTGGTGCTCGAGTGGCTGGCCGAACAGCAGCAGCGTCAGACCAGCCAGTTGAGCGGGTAGTCCGCGACAGCGCGGCGGTCGTCTGATGGGCGACACAGGTGAATTTGCACGCAAGAAACGGATCCGTGATGAACAAGCTGTTGAAGGGATTGGCGCTCTGGCTGGTGCTGGGCGCACTGCACGCAGCACTCGCCGCTACGCTGTTCGAAGTCAGAACCCAGATGCGTACCGAGGCGGCGGCCAACGCGTCGAGCGTGCCGCCCGATGTCAAGATCGAAGAGAGCGTGATCCTGGCGGACGGCACGATCGCGCGCAAGACAGACAAGAGCGAAGCGGTCCTGGATTTCAAGAAGCGTCGGCTCTACATCATCAATCTTGATACCAAGACCTATATCAACGAGTCGCTCTACAGCACGGCCGGCTTTCGGGTGCTCGAATTCCAGAGTCGCGAATCGCAAAGAAAGGCCATCGCCTCGGCAGCCGTTGCCGCCACGCTGCCTTCCACACTCGATTCGGAACACGCGCTGTCGCTTCTGATGGGCGGCACGGCGCAGATCGCCGGCAAGAAGGAAAACGGCAAGGTGATCTTCAGCGACGGCACGCGCGAGATGGCGCACTGGAGCGAACAGGGCATCGACGCATCACCAGCGGACGTCGCGGCCTTTGTGCAGTTCCTGCGCTATTCCGAAGGCGGACACCCGCAGATTCTGGCCGAGCTGGCGTCGCGCCACTCGGTTCCAGGCGAGATCTCGCTGTCGTTCAAGCAGCCGTTTGGCGTCACCACCAAGGTGCTGTCGATCAGCGGCGGCAAAACGGTCGACTGGAACGCGGACTACCTGGCGGGCATGAAGCCCGAGAGCAGCGGCGCGAACAGCGTCGACACCATGCTCGATCAGGGCACCCGCCTGAACCATGACGACGCGCTCGCCGCACAGCAAAAGAATCGCGAAGTCACAGCCAAGGCGATCGCCGACAAGCGCCTGCTGGATGTCCTGCTCGGCACGGTGGAATACCGCTTGATCACCGGTGAAACCAGTCCGCCCCTGGGTTCGGAACTGATCGAGTCGATCAACCATGACGTGCCGTGCAAGCGCTTCGAGGTGGCGATCCAGGCCAAGACCAAGGCGGAACTCGATGCTGCGGTCAAGACACTGGTGGACCTGCGCGCTGGCTCGACCAGCGGCCTGCCCATCCTGAGACTCTACGAGGCCGACGCGCGCATGCACCTCGGAGACAACATGGCGCTGCAGATGTACGGCGAGGTGCTGCAGGCCAACCCCGGCATCGCCACGGCCTACAAGGATCTGGGCGACCTGTTCATTCTCAAATACGATACGCCGCGCGCCTGGCGCGCCTGGGACATCGGCCGCCAGCTGGCGCCGAAACTGCCCGAATTCGTGCCGGTCGATGATTTCGAGCAGCGCCTGGTGAAGGATCACCCCGAGTATTTCTAGGACCCGCGTGCATGCCGAGCTCAGCCGTCGGGGCTGTCATGCTCTGGCAGCATGTCGAGCAGACTTGCGAACTGGTCACGCCACCAGAGTCCGAAGCTGCGAATCGTGCCCCGGCCATCCTGGCCGTGACGCACCGGGTGATCGGCGCGCAAGGCGCTAAAGCCGCGGTGCGCGAGGCTCACCAGCGTCTTGTTACCGCGCGCCGTGAACAGCACCTCGATCTCGGTCTTCTCATGCTCGGCGAAATTGCTGGCGCGCCATTGCAGCACCAGGCGATTGGGCGGATCCCAGGTGAGCACGCGCCCCGCCTCGACCACAAGTTCGCCTGCGTCGGTGTCGATCGATTCGAACAGCCTGCCCTCCGTTCTGGGTTCGAGCCTGATCATGCCGCGTCGCTTGCCCGCCGAGCGAAAGCGCACGCCGCGCCGCCACCACACATCGATCTCCTCTGTAAACACGCGAAACGCCTCGTCGATCGGCAGCGGCACCGTGACTGCGACGCGTACCTCGTCGGCGCTGCTTGCGCTCATCATGTGCGGGCCGCGCGTTTTTTCTGATGCGCATGCTGCGCAAAGCCCGACAGCTGCAGCGACCAGTACTGTTCCAGATCAGCGAGCCAGCGCTGCAGCGGCTCGAACGCCTCGGGACGCAGCCGGTACAGGCGCACCCGTGCGTCATGCTCTGGCTCGTCATCGATGATGAGGCCACCTTGCCGCAACACGCGAAGGTGGCGGCTGAGCGCGGGCGCACTGATCTCGAGTGTTTGAGCGATCTGCCCGGCCCGGCGGGGCTTGTCACGCAGCAGCTCGATCACGGCACGCCGGGTTGGATCAGCCAGGGCACTGAAGGTGGCATCGAGCGATGAAGAACGCATCAGCCGGCACCGGTCTTCAGGCGCTGGGCAAACCACCAGTGGTGTTGTTCCGGATCGAGCGCGCCGTAGCTGCGATCACTCCAGTAGTCGTCCCCATAGTCGTGGGTTTCGGGTTCGTTGAGGATGTGAGCGCCACTGGCACGTGCCTGGGCGCAATGCGCCTCGACGTCATCGACATAGAGCATCAGGGCCTGGGTGTTTGCGTGCGCCGACAGCGGGCTCAGGCCCGGCACCGCGAAGCGCTCGCCGACCGCGCGTTCGCCCGATACCATGACCACGGCTTCGCCGAAGCACAGCTCACTGTGTTCGATCTGACCGCCGTCGCCTTCCACCTTCAGGCGCAGCTCGAAGCCATAGGCCTGGCACAGCCAGTCGATCATTCTCGACGGATCCTTGTAGTAGAGCGCCGTGGACAGGCGTGGCCATCCTTTGGGGGTCGGCTTCATGGTGCGGCTCCTTGTCATTGAACTGCTGAATTTAAGTTAACGCATACGTTAAATATTAACCGAGGTGTTGTCAAGCAGGAGGTCTTGGCACAGCCCACCTGTGAGCCGAGCGGCGCGTTGTGCGGGCACCGGTCGGCGCGGCCGGTTCGCGGTACTCTTGCAACCGAAAGGGGTGCTACTCTCGCGCCCCAGTGCATCGTTTGTCGGTGCCGGTCTTTCCTGAACGAGTGCAATGAACAACAAGATCAGTTTGATTGGTGCACCGACCGATGTCGGCGCCGGCACGCGTGGCTGCAGCATGGGGCCTGAAGCGCTGCGCGTGGCCAACATCGTGCCGCTGCTGCAGGCACGCGGGCTCGAAGTTGAAGACCGGGGCAATCTCGCAGGCCCTGCGAATCCCTGGCAGGATCCGGTCGATGGCTACCGCCACCTGGCTGCTGTCGCTGAGTGGAACCAGCTGGTGCACAACGCGCTGTACCACGAACTGCAGGTGGGGCGTTTTCCGATCCTGTTAGGCGGCGACCATTGCCTGGGGATCGGCTCGATCAGTGCCGTGGCCCGCTACTGCCGGGACCAGGGCAAGAAACTGCGCGTGCTGTGGCTCGATGCGCACGCCGATTTCAATACCAGTGTGCTGACACCAAGCGGCAACATCCACGGCATGCCGGTGGCATGCCTTTGTGGCTACGGGCCGCAGCAACTGATCGAGATCGGCGGTCACGTGCCCGCCATCGAGGCCGGTGCGGTGCGTCAAATCGGCATACGCAGTGTCGACGCCGGCGAGAAGGAATTCGTCAACCAGGTCGGCCTGGAAGTGTTCGACATGCGTTACGTCGATGAGCACGGCATGCGTGCCACCATGAATCAGGCGCTTGCCAACGTCGACGACAACACGCACGTGCATGTCAGCTTCGACGTCGATTTCCTCGATCCGGAAATTGCACCCGGCGTCGGCACCACGGTGCATGGCGGGCCGACCTACCGCGAGGCGCAGTTGTGCATGGAAATGATCGCCGATACCGAGCAGCTCGGTTCACTCGATGTCATGGAACTCAACCCGGCGCTCGACGTGCGCAATCGCACCGCCGCAGTCGCGCTCGATCTGATCGAGTCGTTGTTCGGCAAGAGCACCCTGATGCGTAAACGCGCCAACGGCCACTCGCGCTAGACGCGCGCCTGGGGCCGCTGGCGCCCGCTGCTAGAGGCCGATGCGCGTCGCCACCTCAGAGAGCCGGGTGGTTACTTTTTTCATGGTGCTCGCAGGGGTCAGGCCGAGCTCGACTTCAAGCGCGCTGGCTCGTTGCTTCATTTCGCCGCCCAGCAGGTTCATGTCGAGCTTGAGGCGCCGCGCCTGCTTGAACATCTCGGTTTCTTCTTCCTCGACGTGATGGTTGACGTATTCGCCCAGCACCTTGACCTTGGCGTCGTAATGCGAATCGCTGGCGCTCTTGCCTTCGACCTGGGCAATCAGGTCCTTGGCGCTCGCGTGTTCCACGTCGGCCTCATCCATCTGATCGGCGTCAAGGCCAGCCTTGCGACAGGCCGGATAGAAAATCTCCTCCTCGATCTTGGTGTGCACCTGAAGCATCTTGCACACCGTATTGGTAATGCGTTCCTTCTCTGATTTTTTCTCGGTCTTTTCGAACTGCTTGAAGAGCTTCTTGGCGTCCTTGTGCTGTTTCATCAGGAATGCG
>CAZZVZ010000125.1:0-7073 GCA_964657655.1 Gammaproteobacteria bacterium
GGCATCATCGAGAACGGGCTCAGCCACATCGAGTTGCAGGTGGTGGTGCCGGTCACCACGCTTTGCCCATGCTCGAAGGAAATCTCGGCCTATGGCGCGCACAACCAGCGCAGCCACGTCACCATGACGGTCAAGCTGGCCGAGGACGTGGAGGCCGAAGAACTGATCGAGATCGCCGAGTCGGAAGCATCCAGCCCGCTCTACGGCGTGCTCAAGCGTGTCGACGAGAAATTCGTCACCGAAGCAGCCTACGACCATCCCAAATTCGTCGAGGACCTGGTGCGTGACGTGGTGCGCCGTCTGGCGGGCGATGCGCGTTTTTCTTCGTACGTGGTCGAAGTCGAGAATTTCGAATCGATCCACAACCACTCGGCCTACGCCAGGATCGAAAGCCCGAAAGCCTGCTAGCCGCAGGCGCCAGCCGCTAGAAGCGCTTGGTCAGGACCATGGTATCGCCGCTGCGACTCATGTCAGTGCGATTGAGGAAGCTCTGACCGAGCAGAGTCGTCAGGTTTAGGCCATGTTCTTGAACCGCACCATCGACGTTGTTCAACACGATGCTGCCGACCTTGATGGTCGGAATCTTGACCAGATGGAACTGCACATCACCGTTGGCGGTATGGGCCATGGCAACCGGCGTGCTGCGCCACGCCAGGCCGACACGGTCGGCATCTTCGCCGCTCATGACCACCAATGTCGCGCCTGTGTCGGCCATGAAGCGCACGCTGCGGCCGTTGATCGAGCCCTGCCCGATGAAGGCGCCGCTACCATCTGCAATCAGGGTGGCGGTTTCCCGGCCGGAGTCGGCCGTGCCGCCGTAAAACTGGCCGAGCGCGATGGTTTCGCGCTTGCCGTCGATCATGAAGACGGCTGAACCGGGGCTGACCGAGACGACCTGCACACCGTTGAAGGTGCTACCTGCAGGCACCACGTGAGGCGCGCTGCCATTGACCGACACCACCGCCTGGGCGCCGACCACGCCGACCAGCGAGACATCGGTCGCCATTGCGCTGCCCGAGAGCAGCGCCCCGATGACGCTCAGCAGCGCGAGATGACGTCGCAAGTCAGTCCCTGAAGTTGTTGAAATCGAGTGGCGTGTCGGTAATGCTTTTCTTGACGAGAACGATCACAGCCTGCAGGTCGTCGCGCTTGGCACCGTTGACCCGCACGGCATCACCCTGGATGCTGGCCTGCACCTTGATTTTGCTGTCCTTGATGGTGCGCACGATTTTCTTGGCCAGATCGCCCTCCACCCCGTTCTTGATGGTGATGACCTGCTTGACCCGATCGCCACCGATTTTTTCGATTTTTCCCAGATCAAGGAAACGCACATCGACACTGCGTTTGACCATCTTGGTGGTGAGGATATCGCGGACTTGGCCAAGTTGGAACTCCGAATCGGCGTAGGCCGTCAATTCGCGTTCTTTCTGTTCGATCCGCGCGTCCGCTCCCTTGAAGTCAAAGCGCGTGCCGATCTCCTTCATGGATTGATCGACCGCGTTGCGCTCTTCGACCAGATTTGCTTCGGAAACGATATCAAACGAGGGCATAAAGAGATTCGCAAACGGCTGGGCTGAGGCAGGCGATTGTAGCGCGAATGGTCCGCCAAGCCCGGGCAAGAGCGATCGTATAATCGCCGCTGGATTCGTCGCGCAAATCGCTGCCTGAAATGCTGTCATCCACCGCCTGGCGGTGGTTTTCCCCGGGGCCAGACCAAGAGTGACTGCACCTGTAATCGCCTCGAATGTCGCGCTCGACGGCCTTAACACATTGAGACTCAAGGCGCGTGCCGCGCGCTACTGCAAAATCACTTCGGCGAGCGAGCTCAAGACGCTGTTTCTCAGTGACCAGTGGGGTGCCGGCCCGGCACTGGTGCTCGGCGGCGGCAGCAATCTGGTGCTCAGTGGCGACATCGACGGTCTGGTACTGCACATTGCGATTGCCGGGTTGCATATCGATGACTCGAATCCCGACGCCGTAAAAGTGCATGCCGGCGCGGGCGAGAGCTGGGACGCGGTGGTGCGCCAGACACTGGCGCAGGGCCACGGCGGCCTTGAGAACCTGATCGCGATTCCTGGCAATTGCGGTGCAGCGCCGGTGCAAAACATCGGCGCCTACGGGCTCGAACTATCTGAGCGCATCGCGGCTGTGGAGGTGTTCGACCGCAGCAGCGGCGAGTTCGCACGACTCGACCCAGTGGCATGCGAATTCGGCTATCGCGACAGCTTCTTCAAGCGCAATCCGGCGCGTTTCATCATTACGGCGGTCGAACTCGCCCTGCACAAACCCTGGGTGCCCGTGCTTGGCTATCGGGATCTGGAGGCGCTGCATTCCTCGAGCACGACGCCCGGGCAGATTGCCGCTGCGGTGGCCGCGCTGCGCGCTGGCAAACTGCCGGATCCGGCTGTCGTCGGCAACGTCGGCAGCTTTTTCAAGAACCCGATTGTCAGCACCGCGCAGCTGGAACTTCTAAGGAGCGCGTTTCCCGGTTTGGTGGCATTTCCGCAGGCCGATGGCACGGCCAAGCTGGCAGCCGGCTGGCTGATCGAGCAAGCTGGCCTCAAAGGTGCAAGCCGCGGCGATGCAAGCGTGGACCAGCGCCAGGCGCTGGTGCTCATCAACCGTGGCGCTGCCACGGCCAAAGATGTGCTGGACCTGGCCGAGCACGTGCGCCAGGTGGTGCTGTCGCGTTATGGGGTGTCGCTCGAGCGCGAGCCGGTGCTGGTGTAGCGCGCTAGCTTCGGTGGCGGCGTGCCAGCTCGGCAATGCGCAGCCTCAATGCATTGAGCTTGATGAAACCGCCAGCATCCTTCTGATCGAAGGCACCACCGTCATCGTCGAAGGTCGCGATGTTCTTGTCGAACAGACTCAGATCTGAATCACGCGCCGCCACGATGACGTTGCCCTTGTAGAGCTTGAGCCGTACCGTGCCGCTGACATTACTCTGGGTATGGTCGATCAGCACCTGCAAGGCGAGCCGCTCCGGACTCCACCAGTAACCGTTATAGATCAGTTCGGCGTAGCGCGGCATCAGGTCGTCCTTAAGATGCGCGACCTCGCGATCGAGCGTGATCGATTCGATGGCACGGTGCCCCTTGAGCATGATGGTGCCACCCGGCGTCTCGTAGCAGCCGCGCGACTTCATGCCGACCGAGCGGTTCTCGACCAGGTCGAGTCGGCCGATACCGTGCTTGCCGCCCAGGCGGTTGAGTTCGGTGAGCATCACGGCGGGGCTCATGGCAACGCCGTTGATCGAGACAGGATCTCCACCCTGATAGCCGATGTCGATGTATTCAGCAGCATCTGGCGCTGCCTCTGGCGATACCGTCCAGCGCCACATGGCTTCTTCGGCTTCGGCGTTGGGATCTTCCAGATGGCGGCCCTCAAACGAGATGTGCAGCAGGTTGGCGTCCATCGAATAGGGTGCGCCGCCCTGCTTGTGTTTCATTTCGATCGGAATGCCGGCCTTCTCGGCGTAAGCCAGCAGTTTCTCGCGTGACAGCAGGTCCCATTCGCGCCACGGCGCGATCACCTTGATGTTGGGTTCGAGCGCGTAGTAGCCGAGCTCGAAACGGACCTGGTCGTTGCCCTTGCCAGTCGCCCCATGCGACACAGCGCGAGCGCCGGTGGCGCGCGCGATCTCGATCTGGCGCTTGGCGATCAGCGGTCGGGCAATCGAGGTGCCAAGCAGATACTCGCCTTCGTAAATGGCGTTGGCGCGAAACATCGGGAACACGAAGTCGCGCACGAACTCTTCGCGCAAGTCCTCGATGAAAATGTTCTTCTCGGCGATACCGAGCTTGATGGCCTTGGCGCGCGCCGGCTCGAGCTCTTCACCCTGGCCGATATCGGCCGTGAAGGTCACGATCTCCGCATCGTAGTGATCGGCCAGCCATTTGAGAATGACTGACGTGTCCAGGCCACCGGAATAGGCCAGGACGACCTTTGTCTTTTCGCTCATCTTTCAAGTCCTTCGGGAAGTGCGGGGAGGGGCGGAGCCCTCGCTCGGAAAGGTCACCGCCGTCAGCAATATGCAGTAGGCGGGATCAAGCACGCGCCGGTCCGAATCCGGCAGGGCCAATTATAGAAGATTGAAGGGCCCGCTGGCAACGCGGCGCCGATCCTCGGCGCCAATCCGGCTCAAGGGTGGCGTTTTGCGCGGTACAGTGCCTGATCGGCAGCGTCGAGCAAAGTATCGGCCCGGCTGCCGTCGCCCGGATACAGCGCAATGCCGACCGAGACGGTGACATCGAAGGCCAATTCAGGCGCCACGCGCTTCATGGAGGCCACCAGTCGCTCGCTGAAATCGCGCATGCGGTCGGCTGCAATCTCGCGATCGGCGCCGGGCATCAGCACACAGAACTCGTCGCCGCCGTAACGAAACGCGACGTCGGTCTTGCGAAAGCACTCGAGCAGCACCTGGCCTGCCTGCGCCAGCACCCGGTCACCGACCGCGTGACCGTACTCGTCGTTGACGCGCTTGAAGCGATCGAGATCGAGCATGGCGACCGAGCCGCCCATTCCAAGACGTTCGCCATCCTCGATCATGCGCTGCAGGGTGGAACTCAGCCCGCGCCGATTCAAAAGGCCGGTCAGCGGATCTCGGATCGCCTGTTCGCGCAGTTCGGCCTGCAGCTTCTCGACCTGGTCGACACGGCGTGTCAACTCGAGATTGAGCTCTTCCAGATCGGACAGCGCCTTGGCCAGGCGCGCGCTTTCAGCTTCGGCTGCATCGCGCTGGGCGCGCACCGAATCAATCTCGAGGAGTGCCTGGGCGTAGGCCAGGCGCACGTCGCGCGTGACTTGCTGCCAGCGCAGGTAGATCTTGTGATAGCGCTGGTGCCACAACAGTGCACGCCGATAGTCGCCGAGGCCCTGGTAGAGGTCCGACACGGCTCGGGCGCTTTTCCAGAACTGGGTCTGCTGCGGATGATGGCGCAGGATCAGCAGCGCCTCGCGGAAGTACCTGGCCGCGCGTGCCGGTTGATGCTTCAGGCTGGCGATACGTGCCAGATTCCAAAGCGCAGTCCCCTTGCCGAGCGCGAAGGCATGTTCACGCGCCTCAGCCAGCGAGCGTTCGGCATAGTCGGCAGCCTCGTCCAGGTGGCCGGTGGCCACCAGGTTCTCGGCCACCGTGGTCAGCACGTCGCCGGGTTTCAGGCGCAGGTAGCCCTCGCGGTCGGATGCCAGGATCTGGTCGATCTGCTTGCGCGCTTCAGTCAGCTGTCCGGTGTTGATCAGGCAATAGGCGAGATTGGACAGGGCCATGGCCTGGAACGAAGGCACGCGTACCAGACCGGCACCGGCGAAGGCTTCGCGCAGAGATTCCTCACCCGCCTGCCAGTCGCCTGCATGGGTCAGCATGACGCCCACGTTGAAGGACAGCAGCGCAAAACTGGCATCGTCCTGGCCACGAAAGTATTCACGCGCTGCGAGCGAATCGCGAAACGCCAGTTGTGGCTTGCCGGTGCCAAGCAGCGCAATGCCACGCCAGTGGCGCACGAAATGGGCATCGGCCGTATCGAGTGGCGCGGCCAGCGCGCGGGTGAAGAGATCCAGAGCGTCGTCGAGTTCGCGTTTGCGCCAGGCGAGCACGGCACAAAGCGCTGCCACCAGACCTGCCAGACGTGCGCGCGCAGGTGAGGGCGCAAGGGCGGCGAGCGTGGTCTCGATGCTGACCAGCAGGCGCTCGATGACGGTTGGCGGTTCGGTGCGCACCATGCCCGCGCCCTCGATGATCTGGGCGAACAGGTCGTTCTCGGGCGTGCGCTCGTAAGCCTCCTGGCGCCAGGCATGAACGGCCAGCACGGCATCGCTTGGCGCATGAAAGTGCATGCGCCATATCTGGTCGAGGCGATTGGAGAGAAGGTCCGCGCGCGCTTGCTGGTGGGCCACGGACGTGTCACCAAGCGTCGGGATGGGAGCTTCCGGCCTTGTCGGAAAATCGGATGCGGTCACTAGTCGAATGAAGCGAAAACCGCAACGCGGAGCTGGTTGTCCTTAGAGATCCTCACTCTGCCATGCCGGGCCACCCCGGGCAAGGGATAACACGGCGCAGGCATGACCAGTCGCCTCGCGTGGATCCGCTCAGTAGACCTTGGTCCCGAGAAGCAAGAATTCCATCAACGCCTTTTGCGCATGCAGCCGGTTCTCGGCCTCCTCCCAGACCACGCTCTGGGGACCGTCGATCACCCCGGCTGTGACTTCTTCGCCGCGGTGGGCAGGAAGGCAATGCATGAAAAGTGCATCGCCTTTTGCTGCCGCCATCATGTCCTCGTCGACGCACCAGTCGGCAAACGCGGTCTTGCGCGACTCGTTTTCGGTCTCAAAGCCCATGCTGGTCCACACGTCGGTGGTCACGAGGTCAGCGCCGCGGCAGGCTCCCAGCGGATCGGCAAACTCCCGGTAGTTACCACTCGAATGCAGATTGGCGCGTTCGGGCTCGACCTCGTAGCCAGGCGGGGTCGAGACGTTGACGG
The DNA here is from genome assembly GCA_964657655.1 of Gammaproteobacteria bacterium. Classification (GTDB taxonomy): domain Bacteria; phylum Pseudomonadota; class Gammaproteobacteria; order Burkholderiales; family Burkholderiaceae_D; genus CAJCIC01. The sequence continues at coordinate 6,480 of CAZZVZ010000125.1, forward strand.
TAAAGCCGAGCACTTCAGCGGCCTGCAGCCAGGTGTTGCAGACGTTGTTCGAGTCGCCGATCCAGGCCACCGTCGCGCCTTCGATCGAGCCGCGCTGTTCGATGAAGGTGAAGATGTCGGCCAGGATCTGGCACGGGTGATATTCGTTGGTGAGACCGTTGATGACGGGCACGCGCGAGAACTTGGCGAACAGCTCGATGCGCGCCTGTTCGAACGTGCGGATCATGACCAGATCGACCATGCGTGAAATTACGCGCGCGGTATCTTCGATCGGCTCGGCGCGACCCAGCTGCGAGTCGCCGGTATTGAGCGCGATGACCGAACCACCCATCTGGTAGACACCTGCCTCGAACGAGACACGCGTGCGCGTGGATGCTTTTTCGAACACCATGGCAAGTGTGCGGTCAGCAAGTGGCGTGTAGGGCTGGTATTTCTTGAAACGCTGCTTGATCACGGCTGCGCGCTGGAACACATGATTGAGTTCGGCGCGGCTGAAATCATTGAACTGCAGGAAGTGGCGCAAGGCCACGGTCTCACCCATGATCAGGCCTTGAGGAAGTCGATGGCCAGATCGGCAACACCATGACCGAGCAG
>CAZZVZ010000125.1:7083-8395 GCA_964657655.1 Gammaproteobacteria bacterium
CCTCCTCGCGGCTCATGATGAGCGACGGCAGCAGACGGATGACGCGTTCATTGGTGACGTTGATGAGAAGGCCGTAATCCTCCCGGTAGCTGAGCGCCTTGAGCGGCAGCTCGGTACAGGGCCGGTCGAGCACCACGCCAAGCATCAGCCCGCGGCCGCGAACTTCCACGAAACCGGCCACGTCGCGCAGCCGCGTTTTGATGATGCCGCCCAGATGATTGCCGACCTCGGTGGCGTTGTCGAGCAGCTGATCGTCCTTGATCACGCTAAGCGTCTCGAGCGCCGCGCGTGTGGCGAGCGGGTTGCCACCGAAGGTGGTGCCGTGATTGCCAGGACCAAACACGTCTGCGGCCACGCCGCGTGCCACCACGGCGCCGATCGGCACCCCAGATGCAAGACCCTTGGCGAGTGGCATCACGTCGGGCACGATGTCGGCCCACTGGTGCGCGAACCATTTGCCGGTGCGGCCCATGCCGCACTGAACCTCGTCGATCATCAGCAGCCAGCCGTGCTGGTCGCAACGCTCGCGCAAGGCGCGCAGGTATTCGATCGATGCGGCCGTGATACCGCCTTCACCCTGGATGGCCTCGATGAATACGGCCACCACGTTGGGATGTTCAGCTGCCGTGCGATCGAAGCTGACCAGGTCGTTCATCGGCACGCGCACGAATCCTTGCACCAGCGGGCCGAAGCCCTTTTGTACCTTGGCGTTGCCAGTGGCCGACAGGGTCGCCAGCGAGCGGCCATGAAAGGCATTGTCGTAGACGATGATTTCCGGCAGATCGATGCCCTTGTCGTGGCCGAACTTGCGGGCAATCTTGATGGCGGCCTCGTTGGCCTCCAGCCCCGAATTGCAGAAGAACACCCGGTCCATGCGCGACAGCTCGGCCAGTTGTGCGGCGAGCAGCTCCTGGTTCCTGACGCGATAGATGTTCGAGCTGTGGATGATGCGCGAGACCTGGTCGGTAATCGCCGTCACCAGGCGCTTGTGGTTGTGCCCGAGGGTGTTGACCGCGATGCCAGCCAGGCCATCGAGGTATTTGCGGCCATCCTCGTCCCATAACCACACGCCTTCGCCTCGATCCAGCGAAATGGGCAGGTTGGCGTAGGTGCTCATCAGGTGGGAGGTCGAGGCGTTTGTCATGGCGGGTCTTGGTCCGGGCAGTCGATGTGACTGAGAAAGCGCTAAATGTTAGTCGAAAAAAGTGACCTGACAAGGACCGAACTGCTGCCCCGTCGCGTCTTGTTGCTGTGGCAGGTTCGGCTGCACCTCGCTCACGCCGTCTTGCTTGCAGCGGTGAGGCCGCCGGCG
>CAZZVZ010000126.1:0-8300 GCA_964657655.1 Gammaproteobacteria bacterium
CAAGCTTGGCGTAAAACTCTCTTACAGATTGATTCGAGGCGCGCACCATCAGATTGATCTTGGCGCAGCCGCGCGCCTTGAGGCGCAGCTCCACCTCATCCATCAGCCGCCTGCCGTACGATGCGCGTTGTGAATGCGGGTCGACCGCGAGATAGTAGATCCAGCCGCGGTGACCGTCGTAGCCGGCCATCACGCTGGCAATGATGCGATTCTCCAGCGTGCCCACCAGGAACAGCTCTGCGTCATCGTCGAGCTTGCGTTCAATGTCACGATAGGGATCGTTCCATGGACGCGTGAGCCCGCAGTCGTGCCAAAGGGCAATCACCGCTTCGGTATCTTTGCGCCTAAAGCGTCTGATGCGCATCATGACGGGAGCGGCCCTGCAAGGATGGGCTATTCATGTGGCCGGCTGATCCCAACCGCGCGGCCGCGCCAGCTCGAAGTTATCAGCTGATGCAGTACGGCCATACCAGTCGCCCCCCATGCGCGATACCAGGTTAAGGCGCACTGGATCGACATAGCCTTTTTCGTTCAGGATCGCATCGTCGAAGTGTCCATAGACGACTTCTCCGAACACGACAAAGCAGCTGGGCTGGTGTTCAGGGTAGGGCATCAGCTTGGCGAGGCGGCATTCAAAAGCGACTGGTGCGCCCTGGACACGTCGCGGCTTCACTTTCCTGGAGGCTTCAGACGGGACGTGGCAGACGTCGAATTCGCTCACGTCCGGCGGATAGCTATACGAAGTGGCATTCATCAGGTCAATCTGATTATGAGACACCAGATTGACCACGAATTCGCCGGTGGCGACGATATTGGCGACACTGTCCTTGGACGTGCCGTTGTTTTGTACCAGCGGGCAGAACATCAAAGTGGGCGGCACGTCGGTGATCATCTGGAAGAAACTAAAGGGTGCCAGGTTGGCGACGCCATCCTTTGACAGGCTCGAAACCCACGCGACCGGGCGCGGTGCGATAGTCGATGCCATATAGCGGTATGCAACCCGCGTTTGAAGCCCGTCGAAATCAAGTTCCAAGTAAGTTCCTTTGCGATCACGCGAGCGTGGTGATTGAAATGCTACCCCATCGTGATCGGCGCTGCGTCGAGCGTGCCTGCTTCGCTGACCAGCCAGTCGACCAGCTGGCGCACTTCGGTGCGCGCTGCGCTCGTCGCTGACACCACCAGGTGGTAGGCGCGCGGCGACGCCAGGCGTTGCGTGAACGGTGCGATCAAGAGGCCATCACGCAGAAGGCGCTGCACCAGCGGCGAACTGCTGAGCGCCACACCTTGAGCCTCGACCGCCGCCGTGATGATCTGGTCGTAGTGACTAAAGCGCAGCGATCCTGCCGGTTTCAGCTGGGCGACCCCAGCCATTTCGAGCCATGCCGGCCAGAGCAGGGCCGGACGCGGTGCCATGCTCATTTCCAGATGCAGCAGCGTGTGGTGCTGCAGGTCGCCAGGGGTCAGCAATGGGTGCGGCTCGCGCTGCACCAGTTGCGGGCTGCACACCGGAAACACTTCTTCCCCGAACAGCTTGATAGAGCCCGCTGGTGCCAGAGCGGGCGGGCAGTAGCGCACCGCGACCTCGATGTGCTCGCGCTCAATGTCGACAATCTGGTTGCTGGCGCTGATGCGCAGATCGACGGCGGGAAACCGGGCGTTGAATCCTGCCAGGCGGGGTACCAGCCACAACGATGCAAAGCCGAGGGTGCAGGACACGGTGACCGCCTGCGATGCGTTGCTCGCGGCGCGGATCTTGACTGCGGTTTCCTCGAGATCGCGCAACGCTTGTGCAGTGGTGCGATACAGCTGCTGCCCCGCGTCGGTCATCACGATGGCCCGGTGGCGACGCTCGAAAAGTGCCACACCGAGCTGTTCTTCGAGGGTCTGGATCTGTCGGCTGACCGCCGACTGGGTGAGGAACAGTTCCTTGGCAGCAGTCGTGAAGCTCAGGTGGCGCGCGGCCGCCTCGAAACCGCGCAACAGGTCCAGCGAGGGCAGAAGTTTTGTCATCTTACATTCCTAAAACGCATGCGAGACATGCGAAAAGGTCGGTTGTGTCTCAGGGGAAGGTCGCCCACCATATGACCGTCAAACCAAGGCGCGTCAACATATTTTACATGCGTATGCTACATGCGAAGAGGACACCAAATGAAACTCCAGCTCAAGTCCGCCGAATTGCAGCTCAAAAATGCCAACCTGCTGACGCTCGATGACAGCCTCGATGTGCGAATCGAGTGTCTCGAGGGGTCGCTCTGGATCACGCAAGATGGTGACCCGCGCGACGTAATCCTGCCTGCCGGACACAGTTATCGTATCGATCGGACCAGCCGCGTAATGGTGTTTGCCACCACTGATGCGCGCCTGCGCATCTCGTCACAGCCCGCACAGCGCTCCGCTGTGCTCAAGCCGTCCGGCTGGCTGACGCGGCTGACCGCAAGCGCGGCGCCGCAGGCCTGTGACACCCGCTGTGCGCTGCCGTCATGAGCGCCGTCATGGGCCAAAGCCAGCTGCTTCTGGTCGCTTCTCGCAAGCGGTCCGCAACGCTTCGGACAAGGCCCCAGATCCGCATGATCAGCGCGGCCGATGAGGCCCGACTCGAGCAGTTCGGCAATCATCTGTCGCAGCGCAGCCGCTACCAGCGTTTTTTTTCGCCGCGCGGTTTTTTGCCAGGCGAGGTGCATCGCCTGACCAACATCGATCCGCAACGCGAGGTGGCGCTGGTCGCGACCATCAAGGTGGCAGGCGAGGAGCGTCTCGTCGGGGTGGCCCGCTATGTGCTCGACCCCGCTGAACACACTGCCGAATTGGCTATCGTGATCGCCGATGACTGGCAGCACAAGGGTCTCGGTCGCACGCTGCTGGCGCGCCTTCTGGCATGCGCCCAGCAGCACGGCGTCAAGATCATCAAGGGTGTTGTGCTCGCAACCAATCGCGGCATGCAAAAGCTCGCCATGGGTCTTGGTTTTTCACTCAATCGCGTCGCGGGCGACGGCTCGATCCTGCAGATCAGCAAGCAGCTGGCGCTGGAACACTAGGGCAACACGCGACTGGCCTGGCGCCAAATGCAGTATTTCCCAACGCGCGCTATGCTTTCGGTCCGAGGCCAACTGCGCCGTTTACCGAATGCTGCCTGCCATGCAAAAACCAATGCTCACTCTGACGCTTGCGCTCTCTGCGCTCTGGCTCGGCATCGCCCAGCCACAAGTCGCGCTTGCCGCAGATAGCGCGCCGAGCGCCGCGCAAAGCATTGATTGGCGCAAGGATGACGTTGACGCGGCGTTCAAGGAAGCCAAGAGCAGCGGCAAGCCGATCTTCATCTACTGGGGTGCGACCTGGTGCCCGCCTTGCAATCAGGTCAAGGCGACGATCTTCAACCGCCAGGACTTCATCGAACGCTCGCACTTTTTCGTACCGGTGTATATCGACGGCGACAGCCCCGGTGCACAAAAGCTTGGAGCCCGTTTCAAGGTCAGTGGCTATCCGACCATGATTCTGCTGGATTCGAACGGCAACGAGGTGTTGCGCCTGCCCGGCGAGGTCGATGCCGAGAAGTATCTGCAGCTTCTTGAGACCGGGATGGCAGGGGGTCGTCCGGTCAAGGCGACGCTGCAGGCAGCACTCGCTGGCGACACCACCCTGAGTGAACGCGACTGGCGCCTGCTCGCCTATTATTCGTGGGAGACCGACGAGCAGCAGCTGATCCCGACCAAGGATGTGGCATCCACCCTCGCCAAGCTCGCCAAGCATTGCCCGGCGCAGTTCAGCGACGATCAGACGCGCTTGATCCTCGCTGCCGCCAATGTCGATGCCGGCGAAAAGCACGCCATCGGTTCAGCCGCCGACAAGAGTCTCGCCCTGGCACGCCTTAACAAGTTGCTCGCCGATCCGACAGCTGCGCGTTTGAGCTTCGATCTCCTGACCGGAGATGCGGGCGCCCTGACAACCTACCTGACGCCCGCGCATTCGAGCGCGCGTAGCGCCCTGACGACCAGCTGGAACAGTGAGCTCGATCGCCTGGCCGCGGATAGCACGCTGTCCAATACCGATCGCCTGTCGGCCATCAGCTCGAAGATTTCCCTGGCGCGACTAGAGACGCCCAAGGGGCCGCTCGGCGCTGACCTGCAGCAGCAGATCGCGAGTCAGGCCAGGCAGATGGATCTTGCCACCACGAACGCCTACGAGCGCCAGTCAGTCGTCAACGCGGCAGCGGGCAACCTGACCGATGCCGGTATGCTGGATGCATCAGATCAGATGCTCAAGGCGGAACTGAGCAGGTCACATTCGCCTTATTACTTCATGCTCGATCTGGCCAGCAATGCCAAGAAGCGGGGCGATACCAGGACTGCGCTCGACTGGTACAAGCAGGCCTATGCCGCCGCCGAAGGTCCGGCCACCCGCCTGCAGTGGGGCGTCGTGTACGTGCGCGCGATGATCGACCTGTCGCCCGATGACGATGCCACGATTGTTGCCACCGCCGACCAGATTTTCAAAGATGTGGGTGGCATGCAGAATGCGTTCTACGAGCGCAACCTGCACGGTCTCGAGAAGATGCAAAGCGCCTTGATCAAGTGGGACGCCAACCATCATCACGATGCGTCCGTGGCGCATCTGCACGATACCCTGTCGGGTATATGCAAGGCATTGCCTGCAGCCGACAGCCAGCATGCGACCTGCGAGTCTGTGCTGGCAGGCGCCAAGACCGAGCAGGCCTGAGCACGCGCGCCGGCGCGGCGTGGTTTTAGCGCCATTGCACGGGCTGCATTGCGCTGCAAATTGACACAGGCACGCAATCCTCGGTATGTTAGTTACCAGCTGGTAACTTAGACGCGAGGCTGAACACATCATGAAGGCGCCCGACTTCCTATATCGCCGCGCACATTCGCTCGAGCAGGTGTTTGACCTGCTTGACGAGTATGGCGAGGAGGCGCGCCTGCTGGCAGGCGGCCAGACCCTGCTTGCCACGCTCAACATGCGCCTGTCGGCGCCGCGCGTTCTCATCGATCTCGCGCCGCTGCGCGCGACCCTGGGTGCGATCCGCGAGGAGGATGACGTGCTCGTCATCGGCGCACTGGTCACGCATGACGAGATCATGTGCTCCGAACTGGTCGCAAGGTACGTCCCGCTGCTGGCACAGGCTGTGCCATACGTGGCGCATGCGGCGATCCGCAACCGCGGCACCTTTGGAGGCAGCATCGCCCTGGCTGATCCCGCAGCCGAGTATCCCGCCTGCACGCTCGCGCTCAAGGCAACATTCATCGTCGCCGGTCGCGCGGGCATCCGGCGGGTCGCAGCCGACGATTTCTTCCAGGGTCTCTATACCACCGCGATGCAGCCAAACGAGATCCTGCTGGCCGCAGAGTTTCCGCGGGCAGGAAGCAACGCCCGCTCCTGTTTTATGGAGCTTGCGCGCCGTCACGGCGACTACGCCATCATCGGGGTGGCGATCCAGGCCGAGATCGACGCCGGGCGCGCATCTCAGGTACGCATCGCCTTCTTGTCGGCCGCCGACACGCCATGTCTTGCGCCACACACAGCGGCGTCCCTGGAGGGCGAGCGACTCGAGCCCGGTGTCATCGCTAAAGCGCAGGCACTGCTCGCCAGCGACCTTGAGCCGCCGGCCGACCTGACTACCTCGAGTGCCACCAAGCTGCACCTGGCGCGTGTTCTGACCGGACGAGCCCTGCATGCGATGGCGGCTTTAGCATGAGTGAACTTCTCGAAACAACACTGACGGTCAATGGCGAGCTGGTGACGCGCCAGATCGCCGCGCGTACCCATCTGGTTGATTTTCTGCGCGATGAACTCGGGCTGACCGGCTCGCATGTCGGCTGCGAGCAGGGTGTGTGCGGTGCCTGCACGGTACGCGTCAACGGTCAGATCGTGCGCGGCTGCCTGGTGCTTGCCGTGCAGCTCGAGGGGGCCAGGGTCGAGACCATCGAAGGGGTTACCGATTCGGGTGAGGCGGCAGGTCTGCAGAAGTCCTTTCACGAGCGCAATGCCTTGCAATGCGGTTTCTGCACGCCCGGAATGCTGATGACATCACTCGATCTTCTCAAGCGCTATCCAAAGGCCTCGCGTGACGACATTCGTCAGCACATATCCGGCAATTACTGTCGCTGTACCGGATATCACGCGATCGTCGATGCCGTCGAGACGGTACTCTTGGCCCAGCGCGAGGACGACAGCGCATGAGCGGCGGGGTGGAACTCGAGCCGCCGCTGCGCGCCGACCAGAGCGCCGAACACGACCTCAGCACGCGCGGCTATATCGGACAGAGCGTTCCGCGCCCCAACGCGCGGCGCCTGCTGCAAGGACGCGGCGTGTATACCGATGATCTGCGTCTGCCGCGCATGGCGCACGTGGTGTTTTTCAGGAGCCCCTATGCCCATGCGCGCATCAGCGCGCTTGACCTCAACGCCGCACGCGAGCGACCGGGCGTGATTGCCTGCTTTGATGGTCGCGAAATCGCGCGCTTTTGTTCACCCTGGGTGGCCGTGCTCGGGCACCTAAAAGGTATCAAGTCGGCTGAACAGTTCGCAGTCGCCATCGATCGTGTCTGCTGGCAAGGCGAGGCGGTCGCCGCGATCGTGGCTGAGAGCCGCGCTGCAGCGGAGGACGCGCTCGAATTCGTCAATGCCGAATTCGAGGAGCTGCCGGTGGTGACCGATATGGACGCAGCCTTGCGCAACGATTTCACCATCCATCCAGAACTCGGTGACAACGTCTGCTTTCATCGCGAACTCGATACAGGCGGCATCGATGAACTGTTCGCCGCCGCAGACCTGGTGGTTGAAGACACTTTCGAATTCGCGCGCCATACCGGGGTAACGCTCGAAGGCCGCGTGCTGCTCGCGGATTATCACGTTGCCGAGCACGCGCTGACGGTGTATCACTCGACGCAGGCACCCAACATGATGCAGGATGTGCTGGCGCGCCATCTGGATATTCCTGAGTCCAATGTGCGCGTCATCTGCAAGGACGTTGGCGGCTCGTTCGGCATCAAGGTGCACGTCTATCCCGACGAGATGGCAACTGCTGCGATTTCGGTGATGCTGCGCCGCCCGGTCAAGTTCATGGCCGATCGACTCGAATCGTTCTCGTCTGATATCCACGCACGCGAACACAAGGTCAGGCTGCGACTCGCTGTCAAACGTGATGGCGAGATTCTGGGTTTTGATCTTAACGATCTGACTGGCATCGGTCCTTATTCGATGTATCCGCGCACCAGCGGCATCGAAGGCAACCAGGTGGTCAATCTGACCGGCGGCCCCTACAAGCATCGTTCATATCGGGCGCGGCTTGACGTGGTGTTTACCAACAAGAACATGACCTGCCAGTACCGCGGCGTCGGGCATCCGATCGCGGTCGCCATCACCGAAGGCATCGTCGATCTGGCTGCCCAGCAGCTCAACATCGATCCGGCCGAGTTCCGGCGTCGCAATCTGATCGCAGATGATGCTTATCCCTATACCTTTCCCTCAGGGCTGCAATTCGAGAAATTGTCGCATCATGCAACGCTCGACAAACTGCTCGACCTGATGGACTACCCGGCACTGCGCGCCGATCAGCTGGCGGCGCGGGAGCGCGGCGTGTATCGCGGCATCGGTCTGGCCGCGATGATCGAGGTGACCAATCCATCGCCTGCGTTTTATGGCGTCGGTGGAGCACGCATCTCGGCTCAGGATGGCGCCACCATCAAGTTTGAGCCGAGCGGCATGATCACGGTATCGGTCAGCGTGACTGAGCAGGGGCAGGGCACGGAGGGTGCGTTTGCCCAGATCGCCGCCGATGCGGTCGGGGTCAGTCTGCAGCAGGTGCGCGTCATGACGGGCGATACCGCCACGGCACCGTATGGGGGTGGCACCTGGGCATCACGCGGTGCCGGGATCGGTGGTGAAGCAGTGCTGCAGGCTGGGCTCGCGCTGCGTAGCAACCTGCTCGATGTCGCCGCCGCCATCTTGTCGTGCGACAAGGCTGAACTCGACATCGGACGTGACCACGTCATCGAACGCAGCAGCGGCGCGTCGCGATTGCCGCTGGCAGAACTGGGGCGCGTCGCCTATTTCCGTCCTGACACCTTGCCGAAGAACTTCCAGTCGGAGCTTGTGGCAACGCGCCACTACACGCCGCGCGGCTATGCGTTTGCCTTTACCAACGGCATTCAGGCGTCGTGGGTGGAGGTCGACACGCAGACCGGGTTCGTGAAGCTGTTGAAGCACTGGTGCGTGGAGGATTGTGGCACCGTCATCAACCCGCTGCTGGTCGACGAGCAGCTGCGCGGCGGCATTGTGCAGGGCCTG
>CAZZVZ010000127.1:0-8269 GCA_964657655.1 Gammaproteobacteria bacterium
GCGCACAGGTGCTGCACACCACCAGTCGTCGTGCGCTGCACTGCGCCGAACTGCTCGATCAGGCACTCAGCGGCGGCTGAGCCGCATCAGGCGCACGCGCTTGCTACTTGGCCGTCGGACCTGCTTCAGCCGCAGCAAGCGGGTGATCAAGGCGTCCCATCTGAGTCTCAAGACGTGCCAGGGTGCGCTTGATGTTGGCGCCCATCGCCATCTGCGGATTGGAATGCTCGAAACCTTGTTCGGTCTCACGTTTGCGAATCAGCGGCAAGGCGGTCTCAAATGCGCCTGCAAACGAATTCGTCGAGACCAGCGCATCGTGAAAATACGCCTCGCCAAAGTAGGTGAAGTCGGCCTCGTTGCTGCAGCCAAAGGAGGTGTGCGTGGCATCGGCTGCGGTGATCACGAGGGTGTCGGGATCTGCCAGCGCCGGCACGAAGATGCCTGCAAAACAGGCCGAGACAATGACGACCTTCTGTCGGATGTGAGCTTCCTTGAACATCGCCGCGAGCATCTTCGGGTCGATGTCCTCAAATTCGAATGGCGGCAATGCGACGTTGATGCCTGCTTCGCGCGAACCGTGCGAAGCGAGAAAAACAACCACCACGTCATCTTCAGCGACGCGTTGGCCGACCGCGCTCAATGCCTCCTGCAGTGAAGTGGCTGTCGCCAGGGGCCCCTCGCCAGGTGACGAGACGTTGTTCATCAGCGCGACCGTGTGGCCGGCACCCGCAAAGCGAGTCTCGAACATGTCCTTGACGTAGCCCACCTCGCGCGTGAACACCATCTGCTCGCCGTTGCCGGCAAAGCCGATGAAATAGACATTGACGCGGCCGGGCTTGCGCGCGGCGAGATGGTCGAGCGCGTCGCCGAGGCGCTCCGATTCGCCGTACAGCAGGGTTTCGTCGACGTGCAGCGTCTGGCCTTGCTGTTCGTCTGCGCTCGCATCTTGAGTCTCCGGCGCGAGCCACGACGGCGCGCCGCGGTCGAGCATTGCGCTTGGAGCACCGATTGCGATGACGCTCAGCAAAGTGACCAGGAACGCCCGCCAGGTCCTGCGTGTCTGAGCGCCGAGGAGTATGCCGATGGCAATGCCAATCCATGGCGCCATGACACCTGAGAGCGGCAGGGACGCGGGCCACTGCGCGTCGATCCGATCGAGCCCGGCAGGCCAGAGCTGCAGCAGGAGCCAGACCGAGTCGATCAGCAGCAGCGTGGCAAAGGACACCGCGACCAGGTCGATCAGCCGGGTTGCTGCCTGGAAAAAGGCCGAGAGCAGGCCAGCCGCCCCCAAAATGAGCGCCAGCGCCGCGCAGGCGCCTGGCAGGCCCGCGGACTCGAAGGTCGAGCCGGGGGGCGCCGCAAGGTATCCTGCAGCCACCACGACGGCCAGGTCGAGCAGCGCGAGCACGACCAGCAGCAAGGGGGTGGCGGCGTTCGGCAGCGCGCGGCGCGGCGCGCAGAACGCGCTGCTGCGGATCGCCAGCCACGAGATTTGCGCGAGGCGAGCCAGCGGCTTGGCTTGGATGGGCACTTGCATTGAGATGCCGGGAAGACCCGGCGGTGCGGGATTAACGGTAAAAAGGGGCGCTTTTACAGTTCCTTGAGGTCCAGATGGCTAGCAAGCGCAACGAATTGTGTAACGAAAACAGTGCCCGAAGGGGTCACCGGACCAAACCCTTGGTCATTTTGCAGCAAAATCTCGGATTCGTCGAAAGGCCGGCACGGGCCGACTGAAAGTATGCGGGCGTATTTCATCTGGAAAAGCAACACCAAGACGCTGGCGTTTGGATTCGCCTTCCGTCGCAACTCCGAGGCGCCCTTCTTCGACCCACGCGACCGTCGCTTCCGGACAGCGATGATGGTCGTGCTGTCGCTGCTGGTGCACCTGTTGGTGCTGTATCTGCTATTGAACTACGTCCTCCTGTCGCAGGGGGGCAAGACCAGTCCGGCAGTCGAAAGCCTGAACGTGTCACTAGCCGACAACGTGTCCAAGCCATCGTCTGCAGCAGCGCCCCCGGTCACGCCTCCGACACCGCAGCCCATCGAAGAGCCCAAGCCCGAGGTCGAGCCGCGACCGCGTCGCAATATCATCGCCACGCCGGCGCCATCGCGTTTCCATGTGCCGTCGCAGGCAACCACGCCGCTGCCCCCACTGCCGCCGCTGCCGCAAAGCAATCAGCCAGCGCAGCCAGACATGGCCTCGATGATCGCCGAGAAGCGCGATGCGCGCGCCGCTGCCGACGCACGCGAGCGGCAGCTGGAAGCGAACGGTGGCTCGAGCGAGAGCGAAGATCAAAAGGCGCGGCGCCTCATCGCGAGCAATCTTGCCTCGCAACGCGGCAAGGAATACCAGGAAGGTGGCGGTGGCGTTTTCAGCATTCCGGACAAGGGACTGCACGACGCAACCCTGATCTTCCACGGCTGGAATCATGACTTCGGGCGCAACCTGAGTCAGCAGATTCAGGTCAAGCAGGGTTCCGAGCCGAATATCGAGATGGCCATCGTCAACGAGGTGATCCGCATCATCAGATTGCAGTACCAGGGAGACTTCCAGTGGGATTCACCGCGGCTCGGCAAAACTGTAACCCGCAGCGCGCGCAAGCAAGATACCGCCGCGCTGCAGGAGTTCTTGTTTCAGGAATTCGATTTCAACGACAACCTGAATTACAACCGCAGCAGGGATGAGCCGCCTGCGCCGCGACGCGCGCCGCGCCCCGGCTTCTAGGAAAAGCCGAGCACAGGATGGGGAATGTATGGCGCTTCGAGCGTCTTGCATTCTTCATCCGTGAGCTTGATGGAGAGCGCCGCGACTGCGTCCTCGAGATGGTGTGCCTTGGTCGCGCCCACGATCGGACTGGTCACCAGAGGATTCTTCAGGACCCAGGCGAGCGCCACCTGCGCCATCGGAACGCCGCGTGCCTTGGCAACCAGCTCGACCTGCTGCACCACGCGCTGATCGGCATCCCGGGTACGGCTGTAGAGCGTCTTGCCGAACTCGTCGCTGCCGGCGCGCGAGGTAGTGGGCTCATCCTGCCAGGGTCGCGCCAGGCGTCCGCGTCCAAGCGGACTCCATGGAATGATGCCGATGCCCTCCTGTTTGCAAAGGCCGAACATTTCGCGCTCTTCTTCCCGGTAGGCCAGGTTGTAGAACGGCTGCATCGACACGAAACGCGTCCAGTTGTGACGCTCGGCCAGCTGCAGGGCGCGCCCGAATTGCCATGCGTACATGGATGAAGCGCCGATATAGCGCGCCTTGCCGGCCTTGACGACGTCATGCAGCGCCTCGAGCGTTTCCTCGATCGGTGTCTCATGATCGAATCGATGAATCTGGTACAGGTCGATGTAATCCATGCCAAGGCGCTTGAGGCTGTCATCGACAGCGGTCATGATGGCCTTGCGCGACAAGCCACCTGCATTGGGTTTCTTCTTCCACTTGCCGTGACATTTGGTGGCCAGCACAATTTCGTCGCGTGGCGCCATGTCGCGTAACGCACGCCCGACGATCTCTTCACTGGTGCCATCGGAATAGATGTTCGCCGTGTCGAAGAAATTGATGCCGAGCTCCAGCGCGCGGGCAATGAAGGGCCGGCTGCTTTCCTCGTCAAGGGTCCAGGCGTGCGTGCCGCGATCGGCAATGCCGTAGCTCATGCATCCAAGGCAGATTTTCGATACCTGAAGGCCGCTGCGGCCCAGTCGTGTCATTTCCATTAAAGCTCCAGAAATTGCAAGGTGTTCGCCACCACATCGCGGGCGTCACATGTCGCATCCGGATCTGGACGCAGGACAAGGCCCGGTGTCGTACTATAGTGCCGATGCAAAATGCCGGCTGGCGCGTGCGACGCCTTCGTTTATTCAATCTCGAGGTCATCAGGTCGCGCCTCGCGGCAACGCTTGCGACAGCCGCGATGCTACTTTCTCTTGCCTGCTGCAGCACCATGCCAAAACCACCTGAAGAAGCGCTTGCTCAACTGACGCCGCACAAGGTGCTGCGTGCCGCGATCAACTTTGGCAATCCGATCCTGGCCAGCAAGGACCCGCGAAGCGCGGAGCCCAGTGGCGTGTCGGTCGACCTGGCAGGTGCGCTCGCCGAGCGGCTTGGCGCGCAGCTGCGGCTGGTGCCATTCGAGAGTGCCGGCAGCGTCGTGAACGCGGCTCGTAACGACGAATGGGATGTGGCCTTTGTCGCGGTCGACCCGGTGCGCGGCGAGGAACTGCTGCAAACCGCTCCGTATCTGCTGATCGAAGGCGCATACCTGGTCGCAGACGGCTCGCCGCTGAAGGACAACGTCGAGGTCGACCGACCCGGCACAAGCGTGGTGGTCGCCTCCGGAAGTGCCTACGATCTGTACCTGACCCGCACGCTCAAAGAGGCCACCATTGTCAGGACCCAGACGTCCCCGGAGGTTACCGACTATTTCGTTGCCCACAAGCAGGACGTGGCAGCTGGGGTAAAACAGCAACTCATCAAGGACGCCGAGCGCATCAAGGGTCTGCGCCTGTTGCCGGGTCGCTTCATGCAGATTGATCAGGCCATGGCAACGCCCAGGGGACGCACCGCAGCGCTTGCCTACCTGCAACAATTCGTCGCGGAAATGAAGTCGAGCGGTTTTATCGAACGCTCCCTGAAAACGCACCACATCGAAGGCGCACAGGTTGCGCCCTGAATGTGCTTGAGCTTTAGCCGTCCAGACCTTCGACGATGCGCAGATCCCGGTCGGCTGCTCCATCGAACGCCTTGAGCGCAGCCTTGTAGGCTTCGCTCTCGTGGGTCGCGCGCGCTTTTTCGACCGATTCGAATTCGATCAGCACAACGCGATCGATGAGACCCGACTCATAAGCCAAAGAAGCAATGCCGCGTGCCAGAAATTTGCCACCGCCTGCCTCGATTGCAGGTCCTGCCAACTTGGCATAGGCTGCCATTGCATCGGCGTTATGCAGTTTCCGATAGACGCTGACCCAGTAGCCTTTTTTCATTGTTATTCCTTCGCGACAGATTGATCGATCAATACGCTAGTGCGTCTAGCGTCTCCAGACCAATTATAAGTCGAGCCAGCGAGCGCCCATGGACCTGCCCGTCAACCAGCTAAAACAGAACCTTGCCAGCAAGACGGTGCAGATTGGACTGTGGCTGTCGCTCGCCAACAGCTATACCGCAGAGATCGTGGCGCAAGCCGATTACGACTGGTTTCTGATCGACGGCGAGCACGCACCCAACACGATCCCAACCATCCTGGCGCAGCTGCAGGCGCTGGCGCCCTACCGCGTGCATCCAGTCGCGCGCGTACCGATCGGCGATACGGTGCTGATCAAGCAATATCTCGACCTCGGCCTCACCACCTTGCTGGTCCCGATGGTCGAAAGCGCCGCACAGGCGCGCCAGCTGGTGGCTGCCATGCGCTATCCGCCCGAAGGTGTGCGTGGGGTCGGCAGCGCCAGTGCACGCGCCTCGCGCTTTAGCTCAATTCCGGATTACGCGCGCCGAGCCAACAAGGAGATGTGTCTGCTGGTTCAGGTCGAGACCGTCAAGGGTCTCGACAACTTAAGCGAGATTGCCGCGGTCGAGGGGGTCGACGGTGTCTTTTTCGGGCCAGCCGATCTGTCGGCATCAATGGGACTGACCGGGCAGCTGGAACATCCTGATGTGCACCAGGCCATCGAGCGCGGCATCGAGCAGGTGCTGGCCGCAGGCAAGGCGCCGGGCATCCTGTCGACCAAACCGGAGGTGGCACGCCACTGGCTGACGTGCGGCTGCCTGTTTGTTGCCGTCGGTCTTGACGCCGTCCTTCTCGTGAACGCAGCGCGCCAGCTGCGGTCACAGTTTGTTTAAGCCTGAACCTCGCCTGCTTCGCCTGGCGACGAACAACCATGCCACGCACTGCGACCGGATTGCGACCTGCTGTCATCGAACAAATCAGCAGCTGGCGGCAGCTCGCTCTCTTCGTCTCGTGCTGGCTTGGTTTAAGCGCACCCGTTCTTGCAGCAGATGCCACCGACTGTACTCAGGGTGCGAGTGATGCGTGTCTACTGTTTGTGCAACCGCTGGGATCGAGCCTCAAGGTGCGCTATTACGCATCACTTCCAGCGACTGCAGCGCCCGAGAATGTGGTGATCGCGATGCACGGCCACTCGCATGATGTGAGCAAGACATTCAATGCCACCCTCAGCGCGGCGCGCGCCAGCAGCGAGATACAGCGAACACTGGTGGTGGCGCCGCTGTTGCAGGTCGATGCGACGCACGCGGCGCGGTGCGGCAGCGCTGAGGGGCCCGCTCCCGATGGCAGCGAACTGACCTGGACCTGCGATTCCTGGATGGAGGGAGCAGCAGCGGACAATGATGCGCGCATTACGTCATTTGCCGCCATCGACGCTGTGATTGCCGACGTTGCCAGGCGCTGGCCGAGCGCGCACACCATTACGCTGGCCGGTTTCTCCGCAGGCGCCCAGATGGTCCAGCATTACATCGGATTTGCAGCTGACACGGGTCAGGCCGCCAGGATTCGCTTCGTGGTCGCCGACCCGGGAACATGGCTTTACTTCGACCCCGTCCGCCCTGTGCTCGATGGCAGCCCGAGCTGCCTGAGCACCACCACCCGATCGGCCTGTGCCATCGGCTTCGCACGTCCTGATGCGAGCGCATGTGCCGCTTATGACCAGTGGAAATACGGGCTGACCGGCGTACCTGCCGCGCTGGCGCAATCAGGCGAGTCAGCACGCAGCCGCTATGTGCACGCCGACATCCATTACCTCGAGGGCGAGCTCGACTCAAGCGACGGACCAGGACGCGCCGCACGGGTGCTCGATCGCTCTTGCGCTGCCAAGCTGCAAGGCACGTTCAGGCTGCAACGTGGCCAGGCCTACGCGGCCTATGACGCACAGATTCTGGCCCCAGCCACCGCTCATGCTCTCGCCGTGGTGCCAGGCTGTGCGCATGACGTCGCGTGCGTCTTCCCGTCAGATGCCGGCCGCGAGGCGCTGTTCCAGTTGCAAAAGACACCCTGATCGACAGACCCGCCTCAACCTTGCCGATCGCGTGACACCTGGCCGTCGGGCATCAGGGTGCGTCATGCAGATTGCGGCTGTCTGTCATCAAGGGCCGCGCCACCGTACATGGCCGGGTCGCTGATCAGGTCATGGCCGGTTTCCATGCGCCCCGCAAAACGGCGTCTGAACCCAGCCACCTGGTGCACGCTGACGTCGACGTCATACCAAGAGCCGTGCGCGCCGGTGGCATAGAGCCAGACCGCCCGCGATGCGGCAGGCACCACTTGCTCGCGCGACGGCTCGTCATACACGTTGGCGCGTGCAGCGAAGGTCACCGCCCCATTGCTGCCGTTGACCAGCACCACGCGGATGCGATCGAGCGCCGGCTCCTCGATCACTTCGACTTCGATCAAAGGTGGCAAAGCAGGACCTGCGAAGCGGCGATGAAAACCATTGGGGCCAAGCAGCCACAAGTCGTAGCCGGCCAGCGTGCTGTTCCAGCGATCAGCCAAGGCGTGGCCGGCGGCAACACTGTAGCGCCTCGGCAGACCCGCCAAGTCGTTCTGGTCATAGACGTGCAATACCGCTCCGCTGCGACCGGAGTTGCTCATGCTGAGCGAAATCGCAGCCGGCGCGGCCTCGCTTGTCACGACCAGGCGGTACGGCAGTGCCCGGGAGCGACGCGCTCCCTTGGCCTGCAGCAGTGGCGCTGCAACCTCGGGGACCGCTGGTGTCACGGTACGTTTGAGCGCCTTGGCACGACGCGCCGCATCTGCGGCAGATGGCAGGGCGACGGATACGCCCGATGGCGCAATCGAAAAATCGAACAGGCTGGTGAGGTCGCCGCACATCGCACGGCGCCAGGCCGAGATATTGGGCTCGGCAACGCCAAAGCGCTGCTCGATGAAACGAATCACCGAGGTATGATCAAAAACCTCGGAGTTGACCCAGCCTCCCTTGCTCCACGGCGATACTGCATAGAGCGGCACGCGCGGACCAAGACCGTAGGGGCGATGCATGAAGGCTTCGGTGTCATCTGCTTCGCCGCTCCTTGCCTGATGATATTCGTCACTGGCGTCGACAGTCGAGGCGCCTGCCACAGCACTCTGCGCGATCGAGCCGCGCCATTCGGCGATCGAAGGCGCTGCCGGCGGCGGCACATGGTCAAAGAAGCCATCGTTCTCGTCAAACATGATGTGAAGGACGGTAGAGGCCCAGACCTCTGGATTGGCGGTCAGCGCGTCCAGGACTTCGGACGTGTACTGCGCACCTTGTGCCGGACTCGACG